>NZ_JBTXLS010000043.1:0-25788 GCF_054871665.1 Myroides sp. LJL115
GAAAGTACCTGTACTTAAACTGTGTTTACGACAAGTTTCTATTGCCCCGTATTCTTCTGCTTCCTGTAAAATTGATAGCTTCTCCGATAAGCTCCATTTCTTATATTTCATAAGTCCAAAGTTATGTGATTAATTTATTAATTTCACTCCAGCTTATTTAGGGGCTAATATACTTATTCCTTCGGAATACAATTAACTTTTTAAATCCTATTATCATGAAAATCAATTATAATTACAATTCAATTCTATTGTTATTAATGGTCATCTTTCAAACATTAACTTCTTGTGAAGATGTTATTGAAATAGAACTTCCAAACAATAAAATGACCCGAGTACAAACTTATGAAGATATTTCTACTACAAAATCTGCATTAAACTATATATATAGTAGACTTAGAGATACTCCTATTTTTAATTTTGATAATAGTGGTATATCACTAACACTTTGTCTATATACAGATGAATTAACTTATCATGAAAATAATCCTCACCTAGCCTATACAAATTCTATAGATCCAATAAACTTAGGTAATACAGGATCGTGGTGGGATAGTGCCTATAAAGATATTTATGCAATAAATGCCTTTATTGAAGGGGTTGAACAATCAAGTTATTTAAAACAAGAGGATAAGAATCAATTACTTGGAGAAGCATATACTCTAAGAGCATTATTTTATCAAACTCTTGCAAAGTTATATGGTAATATTCCATATACCACAACAACAGATTATACTAAAAACACAACTATTTCTAAAACGGATTATAATAAAGTATTATTATTAATTGAAAGTGATTTGTTATTATCCTACAATCTTCTTGATTACACATATAGAAGCGCAGAGCGTATTTATCTCAACAAGGCTACAACAGAATTACTATTAACTGAAAATTATCTACTACAGAAAAAATATGAATTAGCTCAAGTATATGCTGAAAACATTATTGCTAATCCAGTATACAAATTAGAAGATGATATAAATAATATTTTTAAAAAGGGCTCTAAAAGTACTTTATTACAAATAAGTCCTTATACCCTTCCTTCTGCAACAAAGCAAGCCCTTTATTATTTATTTTCTCAAGTTCCAACGTCCTCAATAAATCCAAATTTATATAATACTCTATCTTCAAATGATTTGCGTAAAATAGAATGGATCAAAGAATTTTCACTAAATGGCACTACTTATTATCAACCTTATAAATATAAAAACACCATTAATAATACAGAGGAATATGGAGTATTTTATCGATTAGAAGAAGCATATTTCTTACTAGCAGAAGCTTTAGCATATCAAGAAAAAATACTAGAAGCTACAAATTGCATCAATAAAATCCGCTCGAAGAGAGGATTACCTAATCTACCCCTTAGCCTATCTAAAGATGCATTTATAACAGAGTTGTTAATCGAAGCTAATAAAGAGTTTTTTACAGAAGGAGGCCATCGATTCTTTGATTTAAAACGAAATGATAAAATACAGGATCTAGCTAGCACAAAACCTACATGGAAATCATATAACGTCCTGTTTCCAATTCCTGAAAAGCAAATTCTAATAAATAAAAACTTACTACCAAATAACCCATCATACTAAATAAACAAATATGAAAAATATTATTTTTTTATTAAGCCTATGTAGCATAGGCTTAATTCTAGCCTGTAGTAACCTTACATCAATGGATACAAAAGAAGAACTTACCACCAACTTAGATGGAAGTATAACTATTCAAGGAAGAGTTTTAGTCAAAGAAACAAATCAGCCTCCTTCAGGTATTACCTCTGTTAATATTGCAAACAGATGGAAATTCGAAATTAAAGATAGAAGAGTAAAAGGGGAAAATGAAAAGGTTTTTGTTGACAATAACGGCTACTATAGAATCACTATACAGAAAGGAGATACAATTCAGTTAATTCCTAACAATTTAATATATAAACAAATAACTCCCAACAATAAAATCACAGGAATCGAGAAAAATTCAACTATCAATTTTACTCTCCAAACCGACAGTATGCCTTACTTAAATGGGATTAAGAACTATCCTCATACGAAAGCCAGAATAGATAGGTTTTTAAATGAAACTAATCCAGAGGAAATATTAACTGTTTCAGGTATTGTTAAAGATAAAGAAACGGGGAAATTAGTAAAAGGTCTTGCTATTTACGTACGATTTCAGCATAATACAAGATACATAAACACACATCATTTAACGGATGAGTATGGTCAATATACTCTTAATGTCCCTTATAATTCCAACCTCAGTTTTGAGGCTGCCAACTACCCGAAAAGAACACAGGAGCTCACTGTTTTTAAAGATACAGTAGCTAACATTTTATTTTAATAATAATATTATGAAAGTAATTAAAAAACATATTCAATATGCCACCTTTTTGCTATTTACAATATCTCTAGTTGCACAAACAACCAATAAAGAAATCATTAAGGGGTATAACTTAGTACCTGATCAGATATCTCTTGACGGAACATGGGCTATTTATAATAAATTAGACACAGAAGGCAACCCACCTGAAAATACAGAATTCATTAATATTCAAACCAAAAAGCAAGTCTCTCTTGAAAGAAATAGTGCATATTACAGTCATCTACTTAATGATGGTATAACTCTAAAGCAGACAGGTAATACACTATCAATAATTAAATTAGAAACTTCACAAGCACAAAAAGAAATTCTCAATGTCAAGCAGTTTGATTCTGACAAAAAAAACAATAGGTTGTTTACTTTGTCGAATGAAGGTATGTTAATAATTTATCAACTTACAAGCAAAAACCAATTAGAGAAGTTCAGGCAAAATAATATTAGTATATTCTTTTTAAACCACGATAAAACAACATTAGTATACCAAGACAATAGCATAAACAAAAATTTATTCTACCTTGATCTAAAAACATTAAAAAAGACTGAAATTTGTTCCTTAAAGCAAGATATAACAACAATAAAATGGAACTTAAGCCAAGATGCTATTTTATTTGACGGTGAGTACAATAACTCCATGTTGATTCATTTACCAACTTTAGAGGTTAAACAAATTACATTTCCTAAAGAATCTATTAATGATAAAAAAATAGATTTCTATTCCAATAATGACTTACTCATAACCTATAACATAACTACGAATCAAAAGTATCCAGAAAGTGAATACCTAGACATTTGGCAAGGAAATAGTAAACATGTTATTCCCAGTAAATTCGCGCCTAGATACAAAATAGACTATTATGCTAAAATCTATAAATACCAAACAGAGAAATATATTGAACTAGAAAGTGGAAGAAATATTCAATACTCGCCTATCCCAATTCCAGGATATGTATTGCAATACGATCCTCTAAAAAATCAGGATTATTTAAACGACTATATAAAAAACAATCTTATTTTAAAAAATATTTTCACAAACAAAAAAGTCTTACTTTCTTCCTATCGACAGAACCCATTAATGGTTTCACCAAACAATAAACATTTATTATATCCGAAAGAAGATGGTGTAAATTGGGAGGTATTCACACCTGATACTAACAAAAGAATAGAAATTGAAAGTGACAACACTAATATGCAAACTCCACTCTGGTCAGTGGATTCTAAGTATATTTATTTTATTAAAAATAATAACCTACATAAAAAAGATATTACTACAAATAAATCGTTTCAACTTACTAATTTCTCAAAAGACACAGAGATAATTATAAGAAGCTTAGTCCTTTCCCCCTCTAATAAGTCACTTATAGATAATCAAAAACCTCTTATAATTCAAATAACACGCAATAATCAAAATGCTATTTATAGGATAGAGAGTACTAAAGTTTCCACTATACTTCCTTTTACGTCAAACAGAATAGATAGTAAAATGCTTTTAGACCCTACATTCAACACAATAGTCTGGATGGAAGAAAATTACAATATGCCACATAAACTAAATATATATAAAAACAGAAAAGTAACTACGCTTATAGAAAACGAAATTCCAAAAGAGTATTACTCATGGCAAAAAAGAAAAGACATTACGTTTAAAAATAAATATGGTAAAGAGTTAGAAGGATTCTTATTCTATCCTAAGAATTTCGACCCTAAAAAAAGCTATCCTATGGTAACCCATATCTATGAAGAGATCAGGACATCTGCAGGAATTCAGCCAAACAGATTTATTCAATCTACTTTAAGAAATGGCGCAGGACATAATAGAACATTGTTAAATGAAGAGGGTTACTTTGTATTTTACCCCGACACTTTTGTTACTGTCAAAGATGGTCCAGGAATATCAGCAGTAGATTGTGTAGAAAGAGCAATAGAAAAAATTTTAGAAGAAGAACCTTCCATAAATAAAAATAAAATAGGGCTTGATGGATTTTCATTTGGAGGTTATAAAGCCAGTTTCATTGCTAGTCACAGTAATACGTTTGCTACAATCATAAGTGGAGGCGCACCACACGACGTTATTGGATCTTTCTATTATAGGTATAGCTATGATTTTAGAAATAAACCGGATTACAGTAGAGCAGAAAATTATCAGTTCAATTTCAAGGAAAGTTTTGGAGAGAATCCTAAAAAATATCTTGATAATTCGCCTATACTATTTGCACAAGATGTAAAAACTCCAATACTACTCATAACAGGTCTAAAAGACACAAATGTTTTTTGGCAAAATACCAGTTCAATGTACTGGGCTTTAAAAAGATATAACAACACTCAAGTAATTGCTCTGTTTTATAAAGATGGAGAACATGCACTTTATTCAAACCCAATAATAAGCACAGATTACACTAAAAGATATCTAGATTGGTATAATTATTATCTTAAAGATGATAAAACGATACAATGGATTGACAATAGTGTGGATCCTGAAAAGACATCTTTTAGCTTTTAATTTAAAAATGGAAAGGCGCAATATTGCGCCTTTCTTTATAATAAATCATTATATTTCAAATAATGCTTTATAACCTTCACCAGGAGTTGAATCATATCCATATAATTCAACAACTAGTCCACCAATAATAGCAGTACATCGCACATTTGAAATAGGTGAAAATGTACAATGTGTTGGCTTTGGAGAGATGAAAACTTGTCTATATCCACTAGGCACACCACTATCTACAACATAAAAATCCCCAGTATACATAGTCTGCATACTTGCAGCCTCAGTACTTGTTACTACATCATTAGTAATGTTACTAGCACTTAGAGTAAGTGCACCTAATCCTAGCATTGCAAATACCGCTAATGGTAGGAAAAGGCTTTTAATAAATTGTTTCATTTTTAAAAGAATTTTAATTAAAAGCTCCTTTTAGTAAACGATTAGAAGGTTATATTCCTACAATTGCTAATCTAAGTTAATGTCAAGCTATTAAATAGACATCTAGATCCTAATACATGTAAAATGTAACTATGAAAAAACCTTTGAAACGCAAAACATAAGAAAGCTCTTAATACATTAATAAACTTGTTCATTTGATTTAATCTAAGTGTCTATAACTTAGCTTTAGGTTAAACAATTATTTCACAAGTCAATGGAGTGTAGCTACGTTTAGTTCCATTTCTCTTCTTTAGAATTATGTAAGCTTTAACTACCTAAAACCTGTCTATATTTATAGTATGATATAGCTAGCTTAACTTAGTCTAGTGGGTTGCACTTTAAACTTATAAAAAGTAGTAAAGCAAAATAACTTACAATAAAGACATATTCGCATTTCATGTCTTTTGCTTTTTGATATAATCAAAGTTACTTTACTATTTCTATTGAGTCAATACGTGTTTTCACCTATTTCTTATCCCTGGGTATAAGGTCAGATCTATCTAGATAGTGAGTTGAATAAGCATATAAAATCACTCCTATAAAATTTTTAGATTGTGTTTTTTCCATCAGACTCTCTTTATGTTTTTCCACTGTTCTAGGGCTTATCGAGAGCTCATCTGCAACCTCATTATAACCATACTGTTGTGCAAACAACTTAATTACTTCTACCTCCCTTTCAGATAAAAAGACAAATAAAGGCTCTTTGCATGAATCTAGTTCAGCCAAAATTAGTAGTATATCCTCATCAAAATAAACGCCTGAGTCCCTAACAATGCATATAGCTTTCATAATATCTTCGGGATCAGTATTCTTAGTTAAATACCCATCTATTTTATATTCGAGCATTCTTGAAATGCTATAAATATCATTATAACTTGTTAGGATAAGAATCTTAATTTTTGGAAAATGCTCATTCAGGATAGCTACAGTATCATAGCCGTTCATTCCTGGCATCTGAATATCGAGAAAAACTAAATCTATTTCTATAGATTTTGATTCTAATGCCTGTATTAAATCAGCTCCATTAGAAGCATTGAAAACAACCTCTATCCCAGGCATTGGAGAAATTAATAATTCAAAACTCTTTCTAAAGAGCTTATGATCATCTACAATAGCAATTTTAGTACTCATAATCATTAAAAGTTATAGTTATTAAATTTCCATCATCTATAATCTGATGATTAAAGACAGCATTAATTTGCTTAATTCGGGTTTGAATATTACTTAAACCAAGTCCTTTACTAGGCGATTTATAATTGGGGTTAGAATCATATGCAATACCATTATCTAAAACCGAAATAACAAGAGTTGAGTTATTCCAGTTTAAATCGATACTAACCACTGTGGCAGAACTATGCTTTAAAATGTTTTGAATAAGTTCTTGTAGTATCCTGTAAAACTCCAATTTAACTAGTTCTTTAAGCTCAAAACTTGGAGAATTAGCTTTTACCTCAATACGGATATTATTAATCTTGTTTATCCTTAAAACATAGTTTTTAACAATCAGTTCAAATGGATTGTCTTTTATTAGTGGTGGAGATAGGTTATAACTCATAAAAACCGTCTGATTGTAACACTCTGAAAGGATTAGCTTCAGCTCTGATAAGATCCTTTCTCTTTTTTGCTTCCCTTCGGTTGACTCGTACAGAACGAGATAATTTTGAATACTTGCCAAATCACTACACAGTCCATCGTGTAAGTCTTTTGCTAATCGAGCTCTTTCTTTATGCTCGGCTTCAATAATACCCTTTAATTGTTGCTTCAAATACTCATTGTGATAGACCCTAATATTTGTTTGATAAACTATTAAAAGAGCAACAACTAATAGCCCCATGGTTATCATGATAATTGTGCCTAACCAAAAAAGCGTGTTTAATTCATTTTCCATACCCCTACTATTATAACGACTCTTAATATTAAACTTGAAATTATATTTAAAGTCCAATAATCTTGTAAATACAAATTACTACTGAATATACCACTAGATAAGACAAACAATGAGATTGTTGAACTATAATACATAAACAGTCCCATAACAAAATAGAAACTTGGTTCATTATATAGCTTTAGAATACTTTTCTGCTCAAATATTTGCTTTATCCACAAAAAGCTTGACACCATGACAAAAAGCGTAATCACAGCTTTACTTAGGCTTTTAACTTTGAGAAAGTCAGAGCCCTCAGAAAAAATAAAGAAGAAAGAATAGACATATACGATAAAAAAAAGACCTAAAGATACCATATTGTATCCCTTAGGCCTTTTTATAAGTATATTCTTGAAAAGGTAATAAATGGACAAAAACTCCAACAATGGGTAAATCTGAAACCATCCTGTAACATCTACTTTCAGTATAAAACTTATAATAAACTCATATATAGATGCAAAAAAAAACAAAACTAATAAAGGAACATAGGCTTTATTCTTAGTTTTCACTCTAAGTAAAAAAATACCTAATGGTACAACTCCTAATAATAAAGTTAAGCCTACTAACAATTTAGACATGATTATTTTCTATTTAACAGGCTATTTTCAACTGAGCAAAAGGGAGGACATATAATTAGTTCCTCTAAAATAACACCTTCACTTATATCATTTCCTTTTGTATCTACTCCTACTAATACCAAATTAGTTTTATCCGTCTGTTCGTTTATACCTGGGTATATACGCATACCAATACAGTTATCTTGCTTTAGAAGTTCTTGAAGTTTTTCAACACCTACGAAGTAACTTTTTATCGCTTCAGGGTTCTTTTCCTGAAATAAGCTAACATATTTTATAGCTTTCTCTAAGGTGATTACCTCACCACTTTTACTTGTAATTTCCATAAAATCAGGTTTTTATAATTATTACTTTCAAATATCTACCTTTTTAAATTAAATATCAATACGTGTTTTCACGTATTTTTATATGTTCATTACAATTCAGAGTTTTTATTTAGAATTTTGCCAATTTCTTAGATAAATATCTAGCAGACTTTTATGAAGAAAGAGACGATACTTGTCGAATTGATCAATTCGGGATAAAGTGGAGAATATTAGGCTCTTCGTTTTCAGAACTAACAACAACTATTACCATGAATGAGCACTTCACTTTAGTCCATAAAAAAAGCCTTAAGAGTCTATCTTAAAGCTTTTTAAAGTTTAAATAGTCATTTATTATATTACTTAGTACACCTATTTACAGTAGAACCTTTTGTATGTTTTTCTGGGTTTTGATTTTCTGTTTTTGTTTACTTGCTATTGCTTTTCTTTGGTTATTCCTGCTTTAGTAGCTATTTCTTTACCTCAACGGAATACTTCTTTGCAGGTAAAGAGTCTATATTCTCTTTATTACTCATCTTAGCTGCTGAATCACTCCATTTAGGCACATCATCTCTAATATCTAAGTAATACTCATATAACATCTTTGTAAGACCTATCTCTACCCTATCTCCAGAAAATTTATTAAGGGTTAAGTATCCATAGGTTTGTCCGTCTCTTTTTATAATAGGCGGCTTTTCTCCATACGGATTCCAAGGAGAGAAGTTACTCTTCTCATCTCCATATATACCATATTTATTCCATATGGATTTCTTATTGTAAAGGTTTCCGTAGGTACCATGGTGGTTCCATAGGGAGTTTTGTTCACTTGCTGGGCAAGTAAGACAACCCAAGTATTGTGGGTTTTCTTCATTGGTGTATAGCTCTAACTTCTGGGCATTAGCACCTAGAGCGAAAAAAAACAAAAGAAAAGAAAAATAATATTTCAATGTCATAAAGTGAAGTGATTAAAAGGTAAGCAAGGTTTCTGGTTGTTAGGCTCTACCTTTTCTTTGATAGGCACAACAATTTTAATGTTAGGTTTTATATTCGTTTAATTGGCAATGTATTTTAAAGAAAAAGGTTTCACTTATAGTATAAGCAAAACCTCTTTGCTTACTATGTTTTATTCTTCATGGTATGCAAGTACTGGTACATGCGTGTGGTAACTTAATTTCTTAGTCATACTACTTGTAAATAAACGCTCAAAGAAGCCTCTATTACGCGTAATAGATACTAATAGATCGATATTCTCAGCATCTATAAAATTAAAGATTCCCCTTTCTACATCTTTGTCTTCCATTAAGAAAAACTCCACAGGCTCGTCTTTATAATTATCCTTCCAGCTTTGTTCTACTGCTGCATCCAAATTGTCCTTTAAAGCAGAAATATGTACCGCCTTAATGGTTGCACCAAAGCGTTTAGCCATTGGGATTAACTTATCTAATACTGCTTTATCTTGTGGCTTATATAAAGTAGAGAATCCAATGGATTTAATACCATCAAAAATAGCATCATGTGGTACACTAAGCACAGGCACATCTAAAGACCCAATAGCGTTAGAGGTATTAGATCCTAATATCTTTTTCTCAAATCCTGAGTTACCATTAGTACCCATTACAACTAGATCAATGTTTTCTTCTTTTACTCTCTTTTTTAAGATTGTATTTAAAAAACCTTCCTCTAATATAAAATGCATTGGTACATGGTCTAGGTTGTGTTTGCGTGCGATTTCTCTGATTTGTGGAACTTGGTCTTTGAAGTTTTCAAAATTACTAAGCTCAATGGTCTTATATACATCTTGTACCATCACCGGATTCGCGGTAGCAGATATAACAGGCATTTCATAAGCGTGTAGCACAAATAAAGTAGCCTCTTGGTTCTCTGCCATACGCAAAGCGTATACTAGAGCATTATTAGCGGTATCGGAAAAATCGGTTGGGAACAATATCTTTTTCATAGCAATGTTGTTTATAGTTTGTATAAAGATAATAATATTCTTTTTGTATTAATATAAAATTAACGAATAATACTCTCTGTAACCAATGTAGAGTTTTATTATCAAATAAAACAATTAGTAGTATCTTTGCCTTATCTAATAAAAGGATAATATGATATTACAAGATACCATAGTTGCCTTAGCTACTCCATCGGGAGCTGGAGCAATTTCTATTATACGCCTATCAGGAAAAGATGCCATTAGCCTTGCTAATGGAATATTCAAATCCATTAAGAATAAAGATTTAACCAAACAAAAGACCCATACCCTACACCTTGGACATATTGTCGATGGAGATAAGGTATTAGACCAGGTACTGGTGTCTATCTTTAAAGGACCAAACTCTTATACAGGAGAGAATACCGTAGAGATTTCCTGCCACGGTTCTACCTTTATCCAACAGCAAATCATTCAACTTGCCCTTAGAAGAGGTGCTAAGATGGCTCAAGCTGGGGAGTTTACTATGCGCGCCTTTTTAAATGGTAAATTAGACCTTTCACAAGCGGAAGCTGTAGCAGACTTAATAGCGTCGGATAACGAGGCTTCTCACCAAATTGCTATGCAACAAATGAGAGGTGGATTCTCCAATGAGATTGCCTTATTAAGAGAGCAGTTGTTAAACTTTGCTTCCCTTATAGAATTAGAATTAGACTTTTCAGAAGAAGATGTTGAATTTGCGGACCGTACACAGTTCAAAGAGCTTATTGATCGTATTGAATTTGTATTAAAACGTCTTATTGATTCTTTTGCTGTAGGTAACGTAATTAAAAACGGTATACCTGTAGCTATTGTTGGAGAACCAAACGTTGGAAAAAGTACGCTATTAAACGCACTTTTAAACGAAGAAAGAGCAATTGTATCGGATATCGCTGGAACAACGCGTGATACCATTGAAGATGAGCTTGTAATTGATGGTATTGGATTCCGCTTTATTGATACAGCAGGTATTAGAGAAACCAAAGATGTAGTGGAAAGCATTGGTATTCAAAAGACCTTTGAAAAGATAGAAGCTGCGCAAGTTGTGATCTATCTTTTAGATGGAGCTTCTTTAAACAAAGAGTCCTTAGATTCTATCAAAGTAGAATTAGAAAAGCTTAAAAACAAATATCCTTTAAAGCCTCTACTTGTAGTATGTAATAAGAAGGACTTATTAAGCCCAGAGCAAATAAAGTTATTTAGCAACAATATTGAGAACTTACAATTAATGTCTGCTAAAGACAATATTGGTGTAGAAGAGCTAAAACAAGCACTTCTAGGCTATGTAAATACAGGAGCTTTAAGAAACAATGAGACTATTGTAACTAATACCCGTCACTATGACTCTTTACTTAAAGCACTAGAGGAAATAGAAAAAGTAAAATGGGGATTACAAACGAATCTATCTGCAGATTTAATGGCAATAGATATTCGTCAAGCCCTTTATTACTTTGGAGAGATTACAGGACAAGTTACAAACGATGAATTACTAGGCAACATCTTTGCTAATTTTTGTATCGGGAAGTAATTTGATACATTTTTATTAATTTGCAAACAATAAAAGCTAATGAAAATAAACATCAAAACTTGTCCTTCACAGCCATATTAAAATGAATATACAGTTTTCAAATACAAATCTGTATATAAATATTATCAAAAATATTACTTTAATTTTAAATGATTAAAAGCCTTAATAGGACAAAGCTTTCTAAAGAAGAACAAGGATACTTGATTTTAACAAAATAAGATAGTACATTTCACAAGATTTTAAAAGCAACTCATTTAAAATTTGATTAACTCATATTTAAAAAATGGCTATCAACTTAGTCGAAAATTTTATAAAAAACTTTTAAATTTATTTAACATGCCCAATGCTGTAGACTTTTTTTGCTCCGGAGGAGGTATGAGTTTTGGAATGCAACAAGCTGGAATAAATATTCTTGCAGGTATCGACTATGATGATAACTGCCGCGAAACCTATGAAGCAAATATTCAAGGAGCTGAATTTATTCATGCTAATGTATTTCAACTTCAAGAGGTAGAACTTCAACAAAGGCTAAACTTACAATGTAACGATGATAACCTAATTCTAATTGGCTGTAGTCCATGCCAATTTTGGAGTATAATTCCTACGAAAAAAGAAAAATCAGAACAATCTAAAGATCTTTTAAAAGAATTTAGACGTTTCGTTGAATATTTTAATCCAGGTTATGTTGTTGTTGAGAATGTTCCAGGCGTAAAAAGAAGAAAAGAAGAAAGTGGTCTAGAAGATTTTATTCATTGGTTAGAAAGTAATAATTATACTGTTCATGCTAGTATACATGAAGTAAATAACTATGGTGTTCCTCAAAATCGTAAAAGATTTACCTTAATTGCTAATAGAGTTAGTAACTCAGAAATTAGGCCTTTAGAATATCTTGGTAAAAAATTAAATGTTGAAGATGTGATCGGTGAAAAAAATGGTTTTCTAAAAATTACTCAAGGACATAAAGACACTACTGAATTTTTGCATACAGTAGCAGGTTTAAAACAAATCAATTTGGACCGATTAGCAATAACTCCTCATAATGGTGGTACACGGTTAGCTTATGTATTTAATGAAAAATTGGCTGTTCCATGCCATTTTGGTAAAGTTGATAGTTTTAAAGATATCTATGGACGTATGTGGTGGGATAGACCTGCACCAACTATAACAACGAAGTTTTTTAGTATTTCAAATGGGAGATTTGCTCATCCAGATGAAGATAGAGCTATTTCATTGAGAGAAGGAGCTGTTTTACAGTCTTTCCCTAAAGATTATAAATTTAAAGGGAAGAGTATTGCCAACATAGCGAGAATGATAGGTAATGCTGTTCCTCCAACTTATGCTAAGGCCATTGGCTTAGCAATAATAAATCATCATAATAATGGCTAATTTCAAGACCAGAGCAAGAGCATTAGACCTATTGGGGAGGCAACAAATTGCAGGTATTCCGACAGCAATTAATGAGCTTATTAAAAATGCTCACGACGCTTATGCAGATCATTTTGATATTGATTATCTAAGAACCTCAAACTTATTAATATTAAGGGATGATGGTTTAGGAATGACCAAAGAAGAATTTGAAACACGTTGGCTTACAATAGGCACAGAAAGTAAATTCGTAAATAATAAAAGTTCACTTCCTCCAATAGATAGTTCAAAACCTAAACGCCCTGTTATGGGAGAAAAAGGTATTGGACGCTTAGCAATTGCATCTATTGGTAAGCAAGTTTTAATAATAACTAAGGCTAAAAATAGAACTAATAATCATAAAATAGTAGCAATATTAATTAATTGGGAATTGTTTGAATTACCAGGAATTAATTTAGAAGATATTGTTATCCCAATCAGAGAATTTGACTTTTTACCAGATGAAACACAAATAAATGTCTTAAAAGCAGAAGTTCAACTATCTCTAGATATTTTACTTAAAGATAATGTTATATCAAATGATGATTTCTCAAGAATATCATCCACTCTTGAAAATTTAAAAGTAAACCCCAGTTCTTTAAATGATAAACTTGTTGGCAATTTTAATCTAAATTTCCCTGACCAAGGAGGTACATTTTTTTATATATCACCAGTAAGTGAAAATTTAATTTTTGACATAGAAGGAAATAAAGATTCTAAGGATGCAACTAAAATTGAGAAAATGTTAATTGGTTTCCATAATACGATGACTCCTAATCATCCAAAACCAATTATTGATATTAATTTTAGAGATTATAAAGGAGATGATGGACTCTATACAAATCTAATTGACAAAGAACAATTTTTTATTCCAGAAGAATTTGACTTAGCGGATCACCACTTTAATGGTACATTTGATGAATATGGACAATTTCGAGGAGATGTTCAAATATATAGAGAAAAAAAATATGACCATATTGTCAATTGGAATGGCAATAACTTTAAGCCAACTGATTGTGGGAGCTTTGAAATAAATTTAGCCTATATACAAGGGCAATTGAAAGATTCTGTGGTGGATGCTGAAAACTGGAATCGTATAACTAGTAAGGCTGATAAGTTTGGTGGATTATATATTTACAAAGATAATATTAGAGTGTTACCATATGGTGATTCTGATTATGACTTTTTAGATATTGAAAAAAACAGATCAAAAAGAGCTTCAACATATTTCTTTTCATATCGTAGGATGTTTGGTACAATTAGTATAACTCATCATCAAAATTCTAAACTAATTGAAAAAGCTGGACGTGAAGGCTTTATAGAAAATAAAGCATATAGACAGTTACAAGCAATACTAAAAAATTTCTTTACGCAATTAGCAGCTGATTTTTTTGATGATAAAAGCAAAACTCCTCAATCTGAATTTTATACTGAGAAAAAGGAAGAAAGAAACGGATTTTATAAAGCTTTAGCACGTAGGGATAAATTAGCCAAAGGTAAAAAGGATAAATTCTTAAAAGAACTAGATACTTTTTTCAAGAACTTACAAGAAAACAAATTTGAAACTACTGTATATAATATTATTTCAGAAGGTAGTAATAATCTTAATAGTATTACATACCTAAAAGATTTAGATGAAGCCAGTCAGAAAGTTATTGATATAGAATACGAATTAAGACAAAAGATATCTGATTATAAAAAGATTATTTCTGTTTCAACTCCAAAAGGCTTTGGTATTAATAAAAATACTAGAAGAGATTATGATAATTATTTAGCTGAATATAGAATCTTGTCTGAAACTGTATTTAAAAATGCATACAATGAAATTGATAACCTAATTTCGAACTCTGGGGAAAACCTTAATGTGGAGCTAAGTAAACGAAAAAGATTAGAACAAGCTGTTGAATTTATCTCTACAGAAGCTGTAAAAAGTAACAGCAAGAAAAAGACAGAAACAACAGAAATTGTTACCGATGTTTCAAAAAAAATAAAGGACTTAACAAATCAGCTAATGTTGGACTTAGATTTTCAAATTCGTTCTGTAAAAGATAATTTTAAAAATTTAAGTATAAGTGAAAGTGAAGATTTTGATTTAGTTATAGAACGAAAGAAAATGGAAGATGAGATTGAGTTGATTAGTGAACGAAATACTCATATAATGGATAGAATTATTCGTCAGTTTGAAAGTTTTTACTTAGATAAAGATGAAGATGGAAATATAGTAACAAATGACCAAATTTCAGATGCATTAGCAGAAGAGCTAGATGACTTACGAGAACGTGTCCAAACGGATGTAGAATTAAGTCAACTAGGTTTAGCTGTTGGAATTTTACATCATGAGTTCGCCAGTACCGTTAAGTCTATAAGAAGTAGTATAAGAGATTTAAAAGCTTGGTCAGATGTCAATGAGAAATTAGAAGGTGTCTATAAAAACATTAAGGTAAATTTTGAGCATCTAGATGGGTATTTAAATCTATTTACACCACTAAATAGAAGGTTAAATAAAAACAAAGAAGAAATAAAGTTAATGGAAATTAAAGCTTTTTTAATTGATTTATTTAGATCGAGGTTTGAAAGACATAACATTCAATTTAAACACACAAAAGGTTTTGCAAATCAAAAATTTTTTGGATATAGATCTACATTTTATCCAGTTTTTGTTAACTTGATTGATAATGCTATCTACTGGTTAAACCAAAGTGATTTAGAGGAAAAAACAATCAGATTACACGCAGATGATTCTGGTATTTATATATCTAACAATGGTATTGAGATTCCATTACAAGATATACAAAGGATTTTCTCATTAGGCTTTTCAAGAAAAGACTTTGGTAGAGGTATGGGACTAAGTATAAGTCGTGAAGTTTTAGAAGGTGAAAATTATACTATTGAAGTTGTTGAGCCAAGAAAAGATTCAAATGTAACGTTTAAAATATCAAAACAGATTGACGTAAATTATGAATAGTGCGTTTTTTAATAAATCTAAGGTCATTGCAAATGATTTTATACAAAATATTATTTTTTTAGATGACCGTGCATATACAAGAGAACATGAGCATGGGCAAAATCTTGAACATAATTTAGATGCATCACAAATTACAAGAATTTTTGCTAAAGAACAGAAAGTCTGTGCTGTATATGACCCTGTGAATTTAGAAGATATTGCTGATTTTAAACAAATTGCTACTAAGTCTGATATAATTATTTTAGACTGGTTTATTGATATTGATGAAGATATTGAAGATGGTAATGATGAAGAAGATGCTGAAGAAGATGATATTCGTGGTAAATATACATTGGATATAATTTCAGGTTTAATTAGCTCAGATAATTCTCAAAAATTAAAAATTATTTTAGTTTATACAGGAGAAATAAATCTAGTTGATATTTGTGAAAAAATCAGAGAAATTAACCCAGATTTATCTTTAGATCTTGATGATTTAAAACTTCAGATTGGAAAAACAACAATTTTTGTAAGAGCCAAAAGTAATAACCAAGAAGGTGAAGATAATAGATTTAACCATTTACCTAATCTTAATGGTAAAGTTTTAAAATATAGAGAACTTCCAAATTTTTTACTTGAAGAATTTACTAAAGTAACATCAGGGTTGTTATCAAACTTTGCTTTATTATCACTTCATAAATTAAGAAATAATACGAGTAAAATTTTAGGCTTATATAATAAGGATTTAGATCATGGTTATTTAGAGCATAAAGCTTCAATTCCTAATCAAGATGATGCAGAAAATTTAATTTTAGAGGTTTTCAAAGATTCTATTGGTGATTTACTTCATTATGAAAAGGTTCATAAGTCAATTTCAAAAAGTGATATTTCTAAATGGATTACAGAGAGATTATTAAATGAACCTAAACCTATAAAAAATGGAGAAGGTGTTCCTGTAAACCCTAATAGAAATTTACAAAGAAACTCTCAATTTTTATTGAATGTTTTATATTCAAAAGAAACTGATGTTGATAAAAGATATGTTGATTTACTTACGCCGTTTTGTACATCTAAAGGACAAGCTGAAAAGTATTTTAAATATTTGAAAACAAACAATATAGATTTGTTTCTAAATACAGATCAAGAAGCTAATAAAGAAAGTTATCTTAACAAATTTGCAACATTAACACATCATAAAAATGTTTTTTTGCCAAGAGGTGTAAAACCAATTCTATCACTTGGAACTGTTTTAAAAAGTACAAAAACGGACATTTATTATATCTGTATTCAGCAAAAGTGTGATAGTGTCCGAATAAAAAATAGTGAAGAGCGTAAGTTTCTTTTTTTACCCTTAGTTGAATCTCAAAATGGTAAGTTCAATTTCATATCTAATGATGGGACTAAATTACAATTAGATTCAAAATCCTATTCAATCAGAACATTGAAATTCAAAAGCAATAAAGACGGTGTAATTGAGCCTAAGAAAAAGACTAATAAGTATATATTTGAACAAGTATATAATAAACGTTCTGATGAAAAATTTGAATGGACTTTAGATCTAAAGGATTTACATGCTCAAAGAATTGTAGCTGATTATGCATCAACTCTGTCTCGTGTTGGTTTAGATGAGTCAGAATGGTTAAGAAAAGCTGGCATTAAATAAAAGTTAAGCTCACATATACAAAATTACAATTCACATATTTTTTATATCACATTAAAAGGAAGAGTATTAATTGTGATACAAACACTCTCTTCACAATTAATTTCATGATTTTTTTTTAATAAAAGAACTATAATTGATAAATATGAAAATAACATGCATACAGTGCTTTACAGAAAAAATAATAAACGATAATGAACTTCTAATAGATTTACTTGAAACTAATGAAAGAGAAATGGGGCCAGAAAATATGTATGAAATAATTATAGATGATATTATCTGCTCTAATTGTGAGACACTTATGTCCGTAAAATTTAATATATGGGAATACCCAGCTAGAGTCGTTAATTATTACGAACAATATGAAACAAATGTTGTTGTTACGGAGTTACCAGACTTTAATATATTGATCAATAATGAATAAAACAGAAACATATACTTTAATTACAATCAGTCTCTTACTAGGTTTTATTATTGTTTTTAGCTATCCTTACTTTTTAGGTTGGGATATAAGTGATGATGATCGTAACTGGGCTTCGTATGGGTCTTTTTTAGGCGGATTACTAGGACCTTTTTTCAGTTTTATGTCTTTTATTGGAATTCTTATAACACTTAATTTACAATCAAAACAAAATAATCGAAATGTTATTATTTCCATGATTACAAAACAGTTAGAATTACATAATCAAAATTTGAATAATGTAAAATTTGAAAGACATTTAAAGAGTAATACTAAAGTAGAAACAAGAACATATCATGGAATTAATGCTTTTCACTACTTGTTTGAAAAAGAACTAAAATCTTTTTATAAATCAGTTAAACATTCCAATTCCAATCAAGATGAAAAAGAAATAATCAACTTAGCTTTTGATAAGCTTTATAAGAAAGAAGGAAAATCATTTGGATTTTATTTCCGTAATCTATACTATATTTTTCACACTATAGATAATGCTAAAAATATAGATCAAATCTATTATGCAAAACTAGTTCGAGCACAACTATCAATACCAGAATTACAATTGCTTATGTACAATTGCTTATATGAAAAAGGAGGAGATTTTAAAATTTATGCAGAAAAATATTTTTTATTAAATGGATTAGATGATGATCTTTTATTAACAATAGAACATAAAAATCTTTTCACTACTGCATTTTCTATATATTCTGGTGAAAGTGGACAGGTAATTCTAGACTGACCCCAAAAAGTTAGACACTTGTTGGGGCATGTCTAAAGACTAGCTCTTCCTGGGTGTTTTTTCTTAGCTCTAGAGTAAGTAATTTCTTGCTTGATGATTTCTTCTTGCTCTTGTAGAACTTCAGGGTGAACCTCTAAAGGTAACTTGGTATGATTGAGATCTTCAAGACGTTCTCTGCTTTTGTAGGCTTCCCTATTTTAGGACACCTCTAAATTCGACAAATAATTCTTATTATGTTCAGATTTGATGAAGAGTTTAAATTCTTCATCAAATCTGGGCTTATATTCTTTAGGAGATTTATTTCCTAATGCTTTATGAGGATGATTAAAATTATAATCTTCTCTCCATTTATCAGCCAATCTTTGTAACTGGTAGATATCATTGAAATAAAAAGCATCTAATATATCCTCTCTAAAAAATCAATTAAAACGTTCTATAGATCGATTCTGCATTGGTTTGCCAGGCTGGGTATATTTAATTTCTATAAAATTCTTCTTACACCAATTTACAAAGGTTTTAGAGATAAATTCAGGGCCATTATCACATCTAATGTACTTTGGAGTTCCTATTTCTTGTTTTAGATTTGCTAATGTTTCTATTACCGCCCTTGCAGAATAACTTAATCCAGCTTCAATGGCTATTGCTTCTCTATTACAGTCATCTAATGCATTAAAAACTCGTGCTTTTCTGCCATCTGTAAGTAAGTCACTCATGAAATCCATACTCCAACACTCATTGAGTACTTGTGGTGTTTCTAAAGGCTGTTTAACTCTTGTTATTAAACGTTTCTTATGTTTTCTTCTTAGACTTAGTTTCATTAAGCGATAAACGCGTAGAACTCTTTTTCTGTTCCATATAAGTCCTTCTCTGCGTATCTTATGGTAGTACTCATCAAAACCGCGAGTAGGATATTGTTCTGCTAATTCACTTAGTTTATCAATAACTTCAGTATCATCTTTTTTACTTTGATAAGTATCCGGCCGAGCAAGTACATCTTGTGGGATTAGATAACTATTCTACGGTATCTGAGTTAAGTTTTTTATAGTTATGAGGATATAGGTCTGTGATGTTCTTGTGATTTATTGATTGAATGTTTTCAAGTACATACTTTAACCATTGGTATGGATTAACGTCATGTTTTTTACAGTTAGCGAAAAACGTGTAAGCCATAGCTGCTCTTTGTGCAGCATCATGAGAACCAGCAAAGAGATAGTTTTTACGACCAAGTGCTACCGGTCTGATTACATTTTCTACAAGGTTGTTGTCTATCTGTAAGTTTCCATTGTATAAATACGCACTTAAATTATCCCATCTACTTTGAGAGTAAGCAAAGGCTTTACCTATTTGACTTTTAGGTAAGACTAGTTTCATCTGAGCAAACATATATTTACCAAGTTCATTGATGATAGGTAAACTCTCTTTTAGACGAAGCTCTTTGATTTGGTTAGGAGTTAATTTTTGTTCTTTAGCCTGTCGTTCTACAGCATATAGTTTCTGTATTTGTGTAAGTACATACTGAGCTTTTATTTTATCGTTGTCTAAAGCTCTTTCAAATTCACGACGAGCATGTGCCCAACAGCCAAGATGTGTAACATCTGACTTATTTCCATAGGCTTTGTACCCCGCATAACCATCAGTTTGCAGATATCCCTGGAAATTTTCCAATACAGGTAGTGCAGCGCTACTAGCACGAGTAGGACTGTAATTAAACATCACTAGCTTAGATATAGGAGCGTGATAAGTCCAATAATACCCAAGATGAGATTTATCTTTCTTTTTTTCATCTAGAACCTTGATAGTGGTTTCATCTACTTGAAGATAACCTTGGTTTTTGATATCTATTACTAGCTTCTCGTATAGTGGTTTTAAAGCCTCCATCCCTTGGGCCGCCCAACCTTCTATAGTAGAAGAAGCTATATCAATGTTTTCTCTTGAGAATCGTTGTTTCTGTCTATAAAGTGGGAGTCGAGTAGATAAGGGGAGTTTCACCCCAAATCTCTCACAAAACCGTACGTGAAGCTCTCACTTCATACGGCTTTTCTTATCCAGTCAGTTCTATAGGTTTTGCTGGTCGAATACCAAATCGCCAATGTGAAAATAAATTAGGCTTATTCTTTGCAAATATACCTAACCATTTCCTTGCTCGAGTTCTTCGACCTTTAAACCTTTTATATTTCTTTGTTACCCAGATTACAAGTCGTTGATTGAGTCGATTAAACAAACCATTTAGTTGGCTTTTATAAAACTTTCCATAATAGTTAATCCATCCTTGAAGAGTTGGATTTAACCATGATGCAAGTTCTTCAATATTTTTGTCCGTTCGACTTGTTCGCCACCATGACCGTATAGTTTCTCCTATTTTCTTCTTAGCCTTGCCACTTATCGCTGGCAAAAAGCTAAGAAAACATTTCTTAGCACGATTTTCTGCTTTACGAGGTCTAAAGGTATATCCTAAAAAGTCGAACTGAATCTGTTCAAAATTTGCCTTTCTGTTTGAATCTTTACAGTAGACAATCTTTGTTTTAGTTTCGTTCAATTCAAGACCACAAGCTCTAAAACGCTCTTCAATAGCACGTTGCATCATTATGGCGTGTTCTCGAGTTTCGCAGTGACAAATTGTATCATCTGCATAACGTTCGAAAGGCACCATAGGGTAGTTCCGAGTAATCCAAGCATCAAAAACGTAGTGAAGAAAGAGATTTGCTAAAACTGGACCGATAACTGAACCTTGAGGAACACCTTTGCTTCGTTCAATTAACTCTTTATTCCCACGCATGTAAGGAACTTCCAACCACCTTTTAATGTACAATAACATCCAACTTTCTTTAGCATGCCGTACAAGTGCTTTGTGTAAAAGAGCATGGTTGATGTTATCGAAGAATCCTTTGATGTCCATGTCTAATACCCAGTCGTACTTCCAGCATCTTTGTCGAGCGGAGGTTAAAGCATCATGAGCTGAACGTCTAGGACGATAACCATAAGAATCTTGATGAAAAACTTTCTCAAGTTCTGGTTCTAAAAGTAAAACTACTACCATCTGGGCTACACGATCACCCACCGTTGGAATTCCGAGTGGTCTAGTACCTCCTCCATTCTTTGGAATATCCACAAGTTTTACAGCAGATGGCATATAACTTCCAGAGGACATACGGTTCCAAATTCGATAAAGATTACCTTTAAGGTTCTTCTCAAAATCCCTTAAAGATTGGTTATCAATCCCTGCTCCACCACCATTGGAACGAATGCGCTTCCACGCTTCCATTACAAGGTGTTTCGAAATAATAAATGACTTTGCCTTTTGCATAAATTCCTCCCAGTTTTCCGGTTGATTAATTCAATTAGCTGAATAAGTTGACCGCTTCGCTCCACATCCATTACAGATGTTTCAACACTACTACCAGTCAATCCGCCCCTATGTAACGCATCGATACTTTCAGCCTTGTAAGGTCATTACTTGTGCCTTTCTCTTAACAACGATACATAGGTTCCCACGTTCCGTACTAAAGCCTCACTGTAGTTCACGCCGTCTTTGTGCCGGATGCCGTCAGGGCAGTAAACAGGTTCATCCCTGACTAGTCCCAAAGTAACCACCTATCCTTGGTTTTGACATCATCTTTACGTTTACGACATTTCTTCAACGGTTCCCTTTCGGTCGTCTCCTACAGCGTTACCTGACTCTTTAAAGAGCCTTTTCCTTCATCGCTCACTACAAAAGCTTTTGACTAATGCAGCATGAGGTGGTTTGAAACCAGTTCCTGCAAACAGATTTCGAGGGGCCTACCCTCATCTTTAGTACAGCATAGTTGCTGTATATATATATTTATGTAGCACACTTTCGTGGCACACGGTGGTCCACGTATTTATCTACAACTATGGTGCTTATAAGTCCTTCTGAAGGTATTCCTTTATCGATAATTCGCTCTGGAAGAAGTCCAATACTGATTTGTGTGTTGTCTTTGTCTTTAGTGGCGTATTTATATCGGATGTAACGCTTGATTTTAAAGTAACCTGGCACGTAGTCTAATACATCGGTAGTTTCTGTACCTATACATACCTTATCGGATAAATCACCCTCTGGGTGTATTTCTATTTCTTCCACCGGCAAGTGACTTGGAAGACTAGTGCGTCCTGGATGTTTTTTCTTAGCTCTAGAATAAGTGATCTCTTGTTTAATCACTTCTTCTTGTTCTTCTAAGGCTTCAGATTGAACATCTAAAGGTAGCTGAGTTTGATTAGGATCTTCAAAGCGTTCCCTAGATTGACCAAACTTCATACGTTGAAGTAACTTTACTAGACGTTCTAACTCCTGTTTTTCCTCTTCTAGTCTAGAGGTTTTCTCCTCTAACTTAGAGGTCTTCTCTTCTAGTTTTGAAGTCTTTTTTTCTAGTTTTGTATTTATTTTTTCTTGTTTGGAAATAGTCTTTTGGGCCTTTGTTAAAAGGGCCAAAAGTTCTTGTTTCGATAAATTTCCCAGGTCTATTTCCATGAGGTAAATATACGTTTAAACCCTTGAATATACAAGGGTTTAAACGTAATTACTTCAAATTAAATCGTCTTTTTCGACTGCTTTGTATAACCTGAATTCCTTCTATCATTAATACTAAATCACTCCAGGTAATTATTGATTTATCAGCAATAGGCGAAGCGAAAGTTCCTTGCTCTAAACGTTTATGGTAAAGTACAAAACCACCGTACTCCCAATGAAGGAGTTTCATCTGGGTTCGCTTCCTATTTATAAAAACATAGACACTACCATTATGGACGGTAAGGTTTAATTCATTGTGCACTAAACCACATAAACTATCAAAACTCTTACGCATATCACAAGGTGATTTGTATAAGACAAATTGATGCGTACTACTTAAGCTAAACATTATACGAGCTTAAGTAAAGTAGATAACTCAGCTAAGCTACTAGTATTTATACGCAGGGTTACCCCATTTGGGTAAACGATCTCGTATTGCTTACTATCCGTGTTATACTCTTTATTTATTGTAATAAAGTTACTAATATCTTCTTGGTGGAACTGTTTGTGATATTTTTGAATCCAATAACTAAACGTGGGGAGTTTTAATCCTTGATCTGCGCAGTATACCCCTTGTGTTAAGCCACTTTGTTTCCAACTCTCTACATGAGAGTACATAATTTCTTGTTTGCTCATCTCTTTATTATTTGAAGTAAACTTACTATCTTAGTTTAGCCTGTCAAATATGTGGTTGGTGGGGCGGATACTTTGATAATACCACATTGATCGGCTTAATCCAACTAATAAACAAATACGAACGATCGATAACTTGTATTGCTCTAACAGATACTTTACCCTTTCTATTTTATCTGCTGAGCCTAGAACTTTTTTGACAGAATATCTTTGAGCATTTTATTGTCTAAACTAACATCAGCATACATCTGTTTGAGCTTGCGATTTTCTTCTTCAAGTTCTTTTAAGCGCTTCAACTCTTGTTTTTCCATTCCACCATACTTCTTTCTCCAATAGTAAAACGTACTCTTATCGATACCTAATTCTCGAGAGATTTCACTTACCGATCTTCCCTGTTCATTTTCTTTGAGAGCTTTAATGATTTGGTTCTCACTAAAATTACTTGTTTTCATAATTGACAGTTTTGTTTAAAGTTAATAATTTCGAATTAACAACTGTCCGATTTTTAGGGAAGCCTACAAATTATATAAACCCTCTATTTCATAAAATAAATCCTTCGGCATGCCTTCTATAAAGTTATTTGCAGAGGATACCTCATCCCCTACTAGCTTTTCAAACATAACTTTTGGAATTTCTTTCTTAGCTTCTTCACATACAGACTCCTTCCAATTATCCCCTTGGTCATTTTTGGAATTGAAGGGAAATAAATTCTATTTACAATATCCCTTAACAAAGTTATCTTCAATCGTTTTCTTATTAAAAAAGTCATCTTGTGGATTTGACTTCCATTAAATCATTAGGATTGTAGCTTTGTCTGTAGTAGGATTATCTACTAGCCAATTTAAAAATGACGTATAGTTATCCCAATTCCAGTGCATAACCATTTGATGCCAAACTTTTGTAGATTGAGTTTTAGCAAAATCAATAATCTTACCTTATGCGATTTGTTCTACTTGACTTTCTTCCATATTATATAAATACTATCTAGCTTTTTTGCTCTTAAGACTTGCCTTACTTAATAGTATACGGTCTAACTTTTAATTTTATTGAAATTACATTACTATATTAACTCTAAGAAGTAGATTTCACTTAACCCTCTATATACAAGTTATTAAAAGTTAGATTTTTAGAAGCATGTTTACTAAAGATTGAAAATTATTGTTTCTTAATTATCGTAAGCATCTCCATAAAAAGAGAAATCGGATTCTGTCCAATACCAAGATTTCCCTTTTGAATTATATAAGCGCTTTAATAATTCAGTGAAGCTTTTAGCTATAATAGGCTGCTCTCCAACAAGACCATGCCTATCCCAAAAACTATCATAGCAATACCCTAATCTATCTTTTGTTAAATCAATGCTTATATATTGAGAGTTATTATCATGGGCAATAATATACCAATTATAGCTTATATCGTCTTCTACATCCTCTCCTACAATCACAGGATTAGCCCTTGTAAATTCATCAGCTCCTACAATCTTAATGGAGTATTCTGTATTTTGAAAGAGAACAATAGAAGAATAATTTTGTAAATAATATTCCAAATGTAAACGGCAAATAGATCTGCAGCATTTTTGGCAATTAAGAGTGCAGCATTTTTGGCAATCCAAAAGGCAATGATCCTATAGTGTTGGGAGTGTAACATGAACTGTGTCATCTCCTGTTTCCAAGCCTTGGGGCTTAAGCCCCAAGGCTTGGAAACAGGATTTTTTTTACGGCTGTAATCTATCCCCAAATTTAATATAAAGCTGAGACATTGTCAAGCCCCAATTGCGAATAGGCATAGTCCATTTTTTAGATACATCTTTGATGGCTAGATAGACTAGTTTTAAT
>NZ_JBTXLS010000044.1:0-25480 GCF_054871665.1 Myroides sp. LJL115
TTTAAGCCACCCAATAGTACAGCTAGAAAACAAATAACGCTTACAAAGAGACTTAAAAAAGTCCTTTATAAGCGTTATTTTTTGTCTTTAAAAAAGCCGTTTCCTAAAAAGAGGCTACTTTATCAGTACCCTCGATAACTCATAAGCTTTTTTTGTGCTAATTATAAATTAGTCCTTAAGTCTAAATAGAGAATTGGCTTGTAAAGCCTTTTCAAAATTCTTAATATCTTTAATCTTTACTTTAGATGCAAAACTAGCAATATGTTTTTGATGGTGTATATCTGAGCCAGTGAAATCAATTAGATTCTCTTTTAATAAAAAATTAGCTGCCTCTAACACATGGCTACCATAATATCCTGTTACAGATAAAAGATTCATTTGAAACAAACAACCAGCCTTTTTCAGTCTATGATACATGGCGGTATTCTGGTGGTAGAAATTATATCGTTCTGGATGAGCTAAAACAATTTGGTATCCTTGCTTGTTTAGTTCATATAATATATCCAACAACTGAATAGGTGGATTCATATAAGACATCTCCACTAATACATAATTATCATGGATACAAAGCAATTTCTCCTGTTGCATTCTTTGTAAAAAGCTTTCGTCCATTAAATACTCAGAAGCAACTCTTAATTTAACTGATTGGCTGTGCTCTTGTAACAAATCGCAAACCTCTTGGTGTTTATTTAGAATTTGCTCTTTGGTATTATCCCATACTAAAGGTGTAGTATGAGGAGTGGCAATAGCCTGTTCAAATCCCAAGTTTTTCATACTTGTGATTATATCTTTTGTATCCTGTAAGGACTTTGCTCCATCATCAATACCAAATAATAAATGAGAATGAATATCAATATAATTATTGGGAATTAACTCCTTTAAGGCAGGCTTAGATTTAAATAATGAAAACATAAATGATGTATCTTAAGATTGAAGTTTCCTAGAAAGGAAAATAAAACGATAGTCTATAAATAAAGACACTAAAGTTAGTAAAAACAAACCAAGGGTAAGGATAAATTTTACAGAAAAAATAGTTAAGCCAACATAGAGTACTAAACTAACTAGTATTGTGATCAAAGCAATCCTAGTTATTAAGGAAGACTTTCTATTAAATACTAAGACTAAGAAAAGTGGATTAAATAGAAGTATACTTGCATTCAAAGCAAATTCACTGTGGCTAGAATAAAGAGTCAAGGCCAATAAGAAAATCCCAAAACAACCATATAAGGTATAAACAACCTTCCTTGCAAGTTTGGCTCTGAAACAAAAATAGCCAACTATGAATAAAATACCATAGAAGAAGTAAATACTATTGATCCAATTATCTTGTTTTTTAAGTGTATTTTCAGCCTGGAAAATAACACTACTCTCTTTCACTAAACTCTTTCCATCTACTTTAGTTTGATCTAGGGATTCCATTAATATAAAAGGTAAGAAAACTAACTCACTTTTTTTGTCGGTTTTCGCACCCAGTAAAATATTAATCCCTAAATCTTCAAAAAAAGAATGCTTTACATAATCACTTAATATGGATCTATAACTTCCTTGGTTGGAAGAAACATCTACTTTAAGTTTTTCATCTAGTACTTCTTGTAATAGATCCACAACCTTAGTGGTGCAATTCTCTTGAATAAACTGGTATAAAAATTCTCTACTTTCAGGTAATATAGCTTGATTCAATAACCCATACATCATTTGCTTCTGTTGGGAACTAAGATCTAATTCCTGCTTATATACACTTCTATTTTCATATACATAAGAGCGTACAAATCGATCAAAATTGGTATAATCAGCAAAATAAAAAAGATTTCCTCCTATGAATTTCCCCACGAAGTTGGGAGTTTCAAAATCAAACAATCCATAGTTGTACACTCTATCAATACCTAATAAAGGGTCTTGTACCCAAACGGCAGTATGTCCATAAAGTGCATGAGAAGCATCCCCTGTGCCACAAGTTAAAATACTAATACTACTTCTAGCGGAGAGTTGTTTATCTTGGGAAGCAAACCCTTGTATAAACAATAAACTAAAAAAAATATAAATAAGCTTATTCATTGAAAAATAATTTCTATTTTAAAAGATAACCAACTTTGGTCTAAAACCAGCAGATAATCCTCTTGTTTTAAAATGATAAAAATAAGAGTAAAAGTATAACATTTTTACTCAATCTATTAACACTACTACCTACAAGAAAAAATAAAATTCTAGTCCAATATTAATAATGCAATAGAATTTACTTAATTCTAACTTTTATAATACATTTGTATTTCACAATAGGTGTGAAATATTACTACACACTTGTAAAAATCAATTTATGAAAAAACATATCCCGAACTTTATTACCCTTTTGAATTTACTTTCTGGTTTAATTGCCTGCGTATATACTTTTGATGACAATATACAAATGGCTTTCATATGGGTATGTATTGGAATATTCTTTGATTATTGGGATGGTTTTGCTGCTCGTATCTTAGATGTGAAAAGTGAATTAGGCCTTCAACTAGATTCCTTAGCAGATATGGTGACAAGTGGAGTTGTTCCTGGTCTTATGGTTTATAAACTTCTAGCAAACATACAAGCTAACCAACCTATGTATTCCTTAACTGCAGACACCTATTATATGGGAGCTGTACCCTATTTAGGCTTTATCATAACATTGGGAGCTTGCTACCGTCTAGCGAAGTTTAATGTAGACACAAGACAAACGGAATCTTTTATAGGTTTACCAACACCAGGTAATGCACTTTTTATTTTAAGCTTACCAATGATTGCAAATACTACTTCTTCAGAATTTCTGATTAGTGCAATAAGTAATCCTTATGTACTTGTAGTAATAAGCTTTTTAAGTGCTTATATAATGAATGCGGAATTACCTTTGTTTTCACTAAAAATCAATCCAGCTAAACTAAGCCAGTACAAACTACAAATTGCTTTTATGCTAACTAGTATCGTTTTAGTAGTAACTCTACATTATTTAGCTATTCCAATTATTATTTTACTTTATATTTTATTATCGGTTATAAAAAATACCACACAAAAAAGTTAAGTAAGATAAAATAGTATAACAAAGGGTTACAGCATGTAGTTGTAACCCTTTCTTTTTGTAATTAACTTATTCTACTAGTTGCAAAAAATCTATTTTACAACACCTCTTATAAATTTGTATAAAAGGGTTAGTCAATACTAATCTTCATCTTATCCTAATGCTTAAAAAAGCTTCCCTACACAACAATCTATTCTTTTACTTACTAAGCCTAAATAATGCAAAATATGTATAGGTAAAAACCACTAAATAACCTATTGGTATTTTTCTAATCTATTTACCTCTATAAAGTATTGATATGTAAAATCCTTATAAAACTTGTCTTTTATGAAGTACAAACAATATTTAAATAAAAAAAATACTAACATTTTTAGCCTCCTTAGTTGAATTTAATAGGGGAACTAATACTCCAACACACACCAAAACAAATCGAAACTAATGCATATATAAGGTCAATTTAAGATGGAAAAACTAAAAATTTCATAATTAAACAGATAAGACCTTAGTTATCATCTGACAAATTTTAGCAAATTAACTTTATTTTTAGTTTACCTAATTAGCTTATAATTCCACAAATAAATAGGCCCTGGAATAAATTATCCTTAAACTTTACAAAAAATAATAAAAATAATTTACCTTTGCAAGTCAATATTTAATAATACCCTTAATACTAAAAGTATTTTAAAGAGAGTAAAACGCATTCCCAAATTCTAGAATTATCATTATCTCAAAGAAAGCTGACAATGCTATAGATATTGATAAAAAACAGTATTGAACTTGCATTCCAATTCTTTTTTTCAATACTTTTAGCCAAATTTTTAAAAATACAATTTAATATGTTTGACTTTTTAAACCCAACTATTACAACGTTTATCATCTATTTGATAGTTGTTTTAGGAATAGGTGTTGTAGCCTACTTACGAACCAAAAACTTCTCCGATTACATTTTAGGAGGTAGGAGTTTCGGTCCTGTGGTTACTGCATTATCTGCTGGTGCATCTGACATGTCCGGTTGGTTATTGATGGGACTTCCCGGAGCTATCTATGCTAAAGGACTTTCTGAAAGCTGGATTGCTATTGGTCTTTTAATTGGAGCCTATTATAACTGGAAATTGGTTGCAGGTAGATTACGTGTACACACTGAAATAAACAATAACGCTCTTACTTTACCAGACTTTTTCCAAAATCGTTTTGGTAAAGAAGGAAATTTAGTAAAAACGGTTTCTGCAGTTACTATTTTATTCTTTTTTACAATTTACTGTGCCTCTGGTATGGTTGCAGGAGCTCGTTTATTTGAAACATTATTCCATATGGATTATGTTCCAGCATTATATTTAGGAGCTGTAGCAACCATTGCATATACTTTCTTAGGAGGGTTTTTAGCAGTAAGCTGGAGTGATACAATTCAAGCAACTTTAATGTTATTCGCTCTTATATTAACTCCTGTAATGATTGTATTACATATGGGTGGTTGGGATATGATCGTAACATATACAGAGCAGGCTGCTGCTCAAACAAATGTTCCTTATACAAGTTTAACAAATAATGTTGAGTTTATCGCAATTATTAGTGCAGCTGCATGGGGATTAGGTTACTTTGGACAACCACATATCTTAGCTCGTTTTATGGCTGCAGATGGAGTTAAAACAATGAAATCGGCAAGAAGAATTGGAATGTCTTGGATGTCACTTTGTATGATTGGAGCTGTAACTATTGGGTATTTTGGTATTAGCTACTTTGAAAAATTCCCTGAAAATGGAGCTGCAGTAAGAGCTGACCGTGAATTAGTTTTTATTGAATTAATCCAATACTTATTTAACCCTTGGATAGTAGGTATATTACTTTCTGCAATTTTAGCTGCAGTAATGAGTACTTTATCTGCTCAATTATTAATGTCTTCAAGCACATTAACTCAAGATTTCTACAAAGCTTATTTCCGTAAACAAGCAAGCGAAAAAGAATTAGTTTGGACAGGTAGATTAGCTGTATTACTAATTGCAATTATTGCTATTTTTATTGCTTACAACCCAGATAGTAGAGTACTTGATTTAGTATCTCAAGCTTGGGCAGGATTTGGAGCGGCATTTGGACCAGCAATTTTATTTACTCTATTCTGGAAAAGAACAACTGGTTTCTCTGTATTAATTGGAATTATTGTTGGAGCACTTACAGTTGTTATTTGGCCATTAATATTCGGTCCAGCATTATATGAAATTATCCCAGGCTTTGCATTTAGTTCATTAGCGATTTTCTTAATTTCTAAAAATGCTAAACATTTACAACAACACGATTTTGATAAATTCCACAAAGCAGATGAAATTTACCACAGAGAAAAGTAATATTTTACTCTAAAAGAATCTACAATATAATTACTACCCCTTTTCTTATTTATAGGTCAAGGGGTAGTTTCTTTTTAATATCTTTTGGTAGTTGGCTTCTAAATAAGGTACCTTTGCACTTTTAAATTTATCTATATAATGTCCACAACTTCTGCGCATCCTATTTACAATATGCAGTTCTTCTTAGTTTGTTTAAGCTCTTTGCTTTTCTCGGCTAGTTTCAACATGTTAATACCAGAACTTCCCCAATATCTCAGCGATTTAGGTGGCGCACAATACAAGGGACTTATTATAGCTTTGTTTACACTAACTGCTGGGATTTCTAGACCATTTAGCGGTAAGTTAACCGACAAGGTAGGTAGGGTTCCAATTATGGCCATTGGGTCGATTGTGTGCTTTGTATGTAGTTTACTTTACCCAATTCTTACTAGTGTATCGGGGTTTTTATTACTTCGATTAATACATGGATTTTCTACCGGTTTTAAACCTACTGCAACAGCAGCTTATGTAGCTGATATAATCCCCCAAAAAAGATGGGGAGAAGCTTTAGGACTACATGGTATTTGCTTTAGTACAGGTATGGCAATTGGTCCAGCTATAGGTAGTACCATAAAAATCCACACTTCCATTGATTTTCTTTTCTATACCTCCTCTGTTTTCGCTTTACTTTCTATCGCTATTTTAATGAATATGAAAGAAACCCTGAAGGTGAAAGAAAAATTCACTTGGAAACTACTTAAAATAAACCGTAAAGATATTTTCGATATGGATGTATTACCTGCGGCCTTAGTAACGTGTTTATCCTATGTTTCCTATGGAGTTATTCTTACTCTAATCCCAGATTGGACACAGTCTTTAGGTCTAGAAAACAAAGGATTATTTTTTATGATTTTCACCTTAGCCTCTTTACTTGTACGTTTTGTTGCAGGAAAAGTTTCTGATAAATATGGTAGAGTTCCAATTATAAAAATTGGCTTAATGATCTTGTGCGTAGCCTTGTTAATTATAGCCTTATTGCCAAGCGTTGTAGGTTTATACACAGGTGCTTTTGTTTATGGAATATCTTTAGGTATCCTATCTCCTGCGTTAAATGCATGGACCATAGACTTTAGTAAACCCGATCAAAGAGGTAGAGCTATGTCAACAATGTATATAGCTTTAGAATTAGGAATTGGATCAGGTGCTTTATTTGCAGGATGGTACTATCAAGATGTACTAAGTAATATACCAACAATCACCCTTGCTAGCGCAGTGGTTGTAGTTACTTCTCTTGTCTATGTCTATGTAAAGCAAAAACCAAATTGGAGTACAAATATCAACTAATGATAGTCTAGCTACTTAAAACCTCTCTAACTAACTTTTGCAGCTCTGGCACAACTTGATTTTCAAACCAAGGATTTCTTCTTAACCAAATAAAATTTCTGGCCGAAGGGTGAGGTAAAGGAAAATACTCAGGTATAAAGTCCTGAAAATTCTTCACCCTCTGAGTCAAAGTATGTTGCCCCTTTAAGTAGTACTTTTGTGAATACTGTCCTACCAATAGGATTAACTTAACCTTTGAAAGGTGAGTTAACATAGCCTCATGCCATGTAGGGGCACATATTTTCATTGGAGGTTTATCTCCTGTCTTTGCTTTTCCTGGATAGCAAAATCCCATGGGAATTATCGCGAAGTTATCTAAATCATAGAACTCTTCCCTGCTTACTCCAAGCCAGTTTCTAAGACGATCCCCACTATCATCATTAAACACGATTCCTGTTTGCTGTACTTTTAATCCAGGAGCCTGCCCTATTATAATAATCTTAGCCTTAGCTCCTATCCAAAAACAAGGATTAGGTGCAAATGGAAGTTGATCTGCGCAAATTACACAGTTCCTGGCTTTAGCTATTATTTTTTCAAGTTCATCCATAACCAATAATTTATAGAAGTTACACCTAGAGGTCTAACATAAAGATACGAAAAAGGGCTTTCTTAAAAATAAGAAAGCCCTTTTTTGTATTACTCTATTTTTTGTAGATTAATTATCATCTACCTCAACATAATCTTTTATAGTAAGTTGAATTTTCTCAACAGAATTCCTATACATCTTAAGTACTAAACCTTCGTAATCGAATAAATCAACCACATCATTTTCACTAAATTCATGATTAGGATACTTATCAGCTAATAATCCAGCCAAAGTGTCATATTGCTCACTTTCCTCAAATCGGAAAGGTAATAGTCTATTAATGTCTGAGATGTTGTAATGCGCATGTACTACATATACTCCTGGGCTAACACATTCTACAATAGGTTCTTCATTATCGTATTCATCTTGAATTTCCCCAACTAACTCCTCCAAAATATCCTCCATGGTTACGATACCTGTGAACTCCCCTACCTCATTAGTTGCAATTGCCATTTGCACATGTTTTGCTTGGAATTGCTTTAAAACATGCTTAATTAAAGCACTTTCTGAGATATAGATTGGCTCACGCATAAGATCTGCAATTGGTGTATCATTACTGTCCTTCATCATGGCCTTCATCAAATCTTTAGTGTATATAACACCTTTGATATCATCTAATGAATCTTCAAATACCGGATAGCGGGAATACCCTTCATTTATAGCAAACTCAATAGCATCTTTTACAGTAGTTGTAATTTCGATTGCTGAAACGTTTTTACGTAAGGTTTGTATATTATTTACTCTACGATCATCAAAATCAAATACATTTTGAATCAAAAGGCGTTCCGTTTCTTCAATTGCACCACCTTCCTGGCTCTCGGTAATAATCATCTTAAGTTCCTCTTCAGTATGTATATCCGCACCGTGTACAGGACTAATACCAAACATTCGTAACATTCCATTAGCCAAACCGTTCATCAACCAAATTATTGGCCTAAAAACAAAGTAAAAAATTCTTAATGGAAGTGCTATAGCAAAGGTTGTCTTTGTTGGAAAATGAATTGCCAAAGATTTAGGAGCTAATTCTCCAAAAACAATATGTAAGATTGTAATAATAACAAAGGCTAAAGGAAAGGAAATGTTTTTAGCGATTACTAACCATTCAGGACCTGTCAAACCTAATACTTCAAAAACTTTCAAAATAAGAGGAGTTAAAGAACTTTCTCCTACCCAACCTAATCCTAGAGAAGCTAAAGTAATACCTAATTGAGTAGCGGCAAGATATGCATCTAAGTTACTAACAATGCCTTTTGCTACATCGGCTACTTTAGAGTTTAATTCTTGATGAATTTCAATTTGTGAGCTTCGAACTTTTACGATTGCAAACTCAGCTGCCACAAAAAATCCATTTAAAAGTACCAAAACAATGGTAAGAATTATTTTCCATACGGAAATCTCGGTGTGTACAATGTTTGCGCTAGCTAACATTGTAATGATCTGGGGGTATGTGTCCATTTTTTAAAATAAAAATAAGGCCTTGGTTTAAATTTTTTAAAGACCTTTTAAGTCTAGCATAATGAATTATACTAGAAAATTATATATCAAATATACAAAATATTTTTAATATATTTTCACTACAAAAGTAGCACAATTCTATCATATAACCGTACTTTAAAGTTTTATTCCGTATAAAACTCCCTCAATATTGCCAAAATACAAGGAAATACTTACTTTTTTTAACCTAGTTAAATAGAATCGTATTTTTTTTATAAAATAAAAGTTAATGTACTAAAGTGCATCCTTGTCAAAAGGGAATGGTAAAATATTTGTCAAAGATTCCGAATAATAAACTGCTCCTTCAGCTCCCATAAAATACATTTCGATTGGTAAATCTTGCTTTACCTCGTATTCTAATATACTTTGTCTACATGCACCACAAGGTGGAATAGGAACAGTAGTTAATTTTAAATCGGAAGATGCTGTGATAGCCATTCTAATGATTTTCTTTTCTGGATGTACAGCATTGGCATAAAAAATAGCTGTACGCTCCGCGCACAAACCAGAAGGGTAAGCAGAGTTCTCTTGATTAGAACCTACAACAATACTACCATCATCTAATAATAACGCAGTTCCAACTCTAAATTTAGAATATGGTGCGTATGCATTTTTCCTAACCTCAATTGCTTTTTGCATCAGCATTTGAATATCCATTGGCAATTCACCTAGTGAATCATACTGTAAAAAAGAACTTATAACTTCTATTTTTTTCATACAATAGTTCGTTTAATTTAATTGAGACAAAAAATCCAAACGCAAGTAAAAAACTATTGTTTGGATTAGTATACAAATATAATGCTATTTATTAATAGAATCTTTTCTTATCTAGATTAAAAGTCAAAGAAAAACGCAAAGTATTTTCTAAGGGGTTATTAATAGTTGAAGTGGAAAATAGATAGGATAGATCAATGTCTATTTTATTGTAGCGAAAGCCTGCACCTAAAGTAGCAAATTGACGAGCACCCTTTTGCTCGCTTTCGTGGAAGTATCCCGTACGAAGAGCAAATTTATTATCGTACCAGTACTCTACTCCCACAGACCATACGATTTCTTTTAGTTGCTCATCAAATCCTCCTGATTTATTACCAAAGGACTCAAAGATACCTTTGAACCAACTGATGTCTTCATATTTTATTCTAGCCTCTACATCTGTAGGGTCTATTGGAGGGGTAGGAACAAGTAACTTGGCAAACTCAGTGGTAAAGCTAATTGTATTATAATAGTCTAAAATAAAGTCAAAGCCTACACCTACTTGCAATTTTGCTGGCAAAAAGGACCCATCACCAATTTCATCATCATACTTTATCTTTGGACCAAGGTTAGAAATATTAAACCCAGCTCTTATACGTCCATCAAAATCGGAAAAACTAATCTTTCTACCATGATAAAAACCAGAAACATCTACAGCGATACTAGTTGCAACAGAAGAAGAGTCATCCGCTTCAGGATACTTTAAACTTGAGGTGATAAATCTCCCTGCTATACCCATAGAAAAAGTTTCACTTAATTTCAAAGAGTAAGATAAATCAAAAGAAAACTCATTTGGTCTTCTAGTTATAACAGCTGAATTAAATTCAGATCTCATATCTATATCCCCCATACCAAAATAGCGTAAACTCGCTCCTAAGGCACTTCGCGGATTCAGTTTCTTATAATAAGTCAATTGTCCAAGAGACATTCCACTAGTTATTTTAGACATATAAGGTGTGTAACTCATTGAGAATCCCTGATCTACTTCGGCAAATGCATACTTAGCTGCATTGTGTTGTTGAGAATATGCATCCATGGAAGTTGCAACTCCCATATCAGCCATTCCAGAAGACCTGGCATCTGCATTAATAGTCAAAAAAGGCACCCCTGTTACAATTGGCCGAATTTCTTGACCAATTGCTACACAGCTTACCAAAACAGCAAAAAAAGAGTATTTAATCTTTTCCATATTTCTTTTTAAAATCACTAGGTACAAATATATAGGTTTCTAGCGGTTGGCTTAGCTTTGCTAAAAAATAACTACTATAACTTTATGTTTTATTTTAAAGTTGATACTTTACTTCTAGTAGATAAATATAAACTATTAGCCTTACAAGTAAAATGTTTGTACTGCCAAAAATCTAATTCTATCCTAGAAAATAGAGTTACTAACCGTTGTTTCCTATAAGTAAACGTGAATTTGTTAGAACAATTGCCCATAAAAACTATCCCAAGCCCTAATTTTTATGTTCCTATTATAGAGTATACTTTAAAATTTATCCAAAATAACACCACATAATAGTGTCATTTTACTAAATATTTTGAAGAATTTGCCCTATTTTCTATCTACAAAAAAAAAACATACCTGATTTATAAAAAATTTACAGTATTTTTAAAATAGATATGAACTTATAAATTAGTTTTTTTTTGATAATAATCCCCGATAGACTTAAGGCACAAATAGTTATCTATTTAAAGCAAAAAGAAGACTATAATTAACTAAAAAGAACAACTAAATTATTTTACTATATCTTTGTAAAAACAGTTAAACTGAGCATATTAACATTTTTTACTAAAAAGGCAATACATAAACAACTTAGTCGTTATATATTACAATACATAAAAACAAACAAAAAATTGTCTATTGCGTTATTGTGTTTTAATGCATTGCCAATTAAGTGTTAATTGCTAAATTGCGTCCAATATTATATCCACTTACAATAAGATGAAGATTAAAAGAAATTTAGGATTTCAACTCTTGACAGCCTTACTAGTAGCAGCTGGTCTAACGAGCTGCAGTAATTCAAACAGTAATATTTCCACTGCCACTGGATGGAAAATTAATGATAAAAACGGAGGGTTTCAGTATAATACCAAATACGTCCAAAAAACTCCTAATGGAATGGTACCAATTGAGGGAGGTACTTTTACTATGGGGCAAATCCAAGAGGACATTATGGGTGATTGGAATAATGCACCAAAACAAATGCATGTACAATCTTTTTACATGGATGAAACAGAAACAACCAATATTATGTACAATGAGTATTTATACTGGTTAAGAACTGTTTTCCCTCAAAACAATAAGCTTTATAAAGACATTTACGACAGTGCACTTCCTGATACTCTTGTATGGAGAAGTCCATCTGGTTTCAATGAATCTTTAATTTCAAGTTACCTACGTCACCCTGCTTATGCTAATTATCCTGTAGTGGGAGTAAGTTGGATTCAAGCCAATGATTATGCAAAGTGGAGAACTGACCGTGTAAATGAGTTAAAACTAGAACAAGCTGGTTATTTGAAACGAGATGCAAAAATAACAGAGGCATATGGAGATGCCCACTTTAGCACAGATGCTTATTTACTAAATCCTAGTTCTGTATATGGAGGAAATTCAGATATTGTCTATAGAGGTGTAAATAATAAAGCTACTGAAAATCAACGTAATTTATATGCAACCCAAAACCTTGGTTTATTCACTGCTCAATTCAGACTTCCTACAGAAGCGGAATGGGAATATGCTGCTATTGGTTTAATTGGTAATAGAGAGTATAATAACTATAAAGGAAAAGGTAAATTCCCATGGGATAACCCAGATAAAAGAAGAAGAGGAAGGCCGCAAATATTAAATACTAAATACGCTAACTACAAACAAGGTAGAGGTGATTACGGTGGTATTGCAGGTTGGGGTACAGACAATGGAGATATTACTGTTGCGGTAAAATCTTACCCTCCAAATGACTTTGGTCTTTATGATATGGCTGGAAACGTTGCAGAATGGGTAGCAGATTTATACTATCCTGTCTTAGATGACTTAAATGCAGATTTCAACTATTATAGAGGAAACGTATATTATCAAACTAAAATTGGACCAGATGGTACAGTACAAATAGTTACAGAGCAAGATGTAGAATTCACTGAGCAAGCTAATAATAGAAAGTCAGTTAAAAACCTACCAGGTGAAGTTGCTCAATTTGCTTTAGATCCAGCAGCCCTTGCAACTAACCCATATTCTAACGAGCAAACTAAACCTTTAGCGGACAAGCCAGCTCCAAAGAAAAACAAGAAGCCTTCTCAATTATATAATGAGAAATCTAGAGTTATTAAAGGTGGGTCTTGGAAAGATAGAATTTACTGGTTAGACCCTGCAACAAGAAGATACTACCCGGAAGACATGAGTGCAGACAATATTGGATTCCGTTTAGCAATGACTAAGGTTGGAGAAAAAACCAATAAAAGAAGAACAAAAAATTAAATAATTGATATCCATTTAAAGCCCTAAATATTTAGGGCTTTTTTTATATTTTTGTGTTATGAATATTACAGAATTATATCAGTGTTTTTTACAGTGTGATGGCGTTAGTATAGATACTAGAAATATCACCCAAAACTCTTTATTCTTTGCTTTAAAAGGAGAGAACTTTGATGCAAATAAATTTGCCCAACAAGCCCTGGATAAAGGTGCCTTATTTGTAATAATGGACAATAAAGCCTTAGCTACCGATCCAGACAAGATGATTGTTGTGCCAAATGTATTAGGTGCACTTCAACAACTTGCTAAATATCACCGTCAGCAATTAGGCTTACCTATTATAGCTTTAACAGGAAGCAATGGTAAAACCACTACAAAAGAATTAATAACTGCAGTATTAGCACAAAAATATACCACACAATCTACCTTAGGGAATTTGAACAACCACATTGGTGTTCCTCTAACATTATTAAGTCTTAGCTCAGATACTGACCTTGGTGTAATTGAAATTGGAGCAAATCACAAAAATGAGATCAGCTTTCTTTGTGAATTAATTGATCCTGACTTTGGGTATATTACCAATTTTGGCAAGGCTCATTTAGAAGGTTTCGGAGATTTTCAGGGAGTTATTAAAGCAAAAAGTGAATTATACGATTATCTGGAGGATCATCATAAAATGGCCTTTATTAACTTAGATGATCCTATCCAAGACGCTAAAACAATTACTTTCCCACGATATACTTTTGGACAAAACCAGGATGCTAGTGTTGTTTTTGAAAACTATTGTAGCCTACCAAATGCACAAATTACTTATAGGAATCAAAAGATAGACTCCAACTTAACTGGAATTTATAATGCAACTAATATAGCTGCCGCAGTAGCTATAGGTTTATTCTTTGATGTAGCTCTTGATTCCATCAAACAAGCCATTGAACACTACACACCTACTAATAATCGTTCCCAATGGGTTAACATTGCTAAAGCTAAAGTCTTATTAGATGCCTACAATGCCAACCCTTCTAGTATGAAAGCGGCAATAGATAACTTTATAGCTTTAGATGTCCAAAAAAACAAAGTCTGTATACTTGGTGATATGTATGAATTGGGTACCTATAGCAACCAAGAGCACTTACAAATTGTAGAAGAGCTAAATAATCAGGCAGATATCTCAGGGATCTACATTGGAAAAGAGTTTTATAAACACAAGGATAAAGCAAAGGATAATCATCATTTCTTCGCAAGTTTCGAAGACTTTGAAAAGGATCAGAACCTAATAGATTCCTTAAAAAATAAAACAATTTTAGTAAAAGGATCTAGAGCTATGGCCCTAGAAAGAACCTTAGAATTACTAAAATAAATAAAATCCCTTCTAACTTTAATCTATTAGAAGGGATTTTTATTTTCTATCACCTTATCGCAATTATTTGCTTTCCTATCTCAAGTGTAGCCTACCCATTAGAGGGAAGTGGTCAGAATTCACAAAAGAATCAAATGTTTTAAATGACTTGACTTCTATTAAAGGATCAACAAAAATATAATCTATGCGCATTGGAAAAAGATTAAAATCATAGGTTTTACCAAAACCTTGTCCGGCTTTGACAAAAGCATCATCTAAGTCTCCTTTTACATTTCGATAAACATAGGAGAAAGCGCTATTATTCATATCCCCACAAATAATCTTGCGATGGTTAGCATCCTTCATATGCGACCGAATAAGTTCTGACTGCAATTGTTGTTCAGAGAAAGCTTTTGAAATCCTTTTTATAATACGTTTAGAGTCCATTTCGTCCACACTTTCATGAATATCTGGACTAATGCTTATCGACTGTAAATGGATACTATAAATACGAATGGTATCTCTTTGGATTACAATATCAGCAAAAATGACATTGTTATTGGAGTTTGGTAAATTGATCTCCCCTTTATCTACAATTCTAAACTTAGAGAAAATGGCCTGTCCAGTCTTTATTTTATTTCCGTGAGAAACAATATAGCTATAAGGATATTGTTTAAACTTAATCTTTGTGTTTTTTGAATATTCCTGTAAAGCTAAAACATCAGGATCTTGCACATCAACAAACTCTTTAATGTTTTGACTAACCTTTGGGTCATCTATCCATTTGAATAAGTTAAAAAGTCTTACGTTATAACTCATCAAGGTAAAGTCCGTTTTTTCTTCAGGTAAATTAACTCCTGAAAAACGATAAAATTTATTAATAAAAGTAAAGCCTAAAAGCAAAATAAAAATAGAAAGCCAAATTTGCTTTTTGACCAAAAAAAGCCAATAGATAAGAAAAACTACATTAACGATAAGCAGACTTGGTAGCAACAAAGAAAATACCGATAAAAGTGGAAAAATCTTTGGAGCCAAAAACGGCAAAAAATAGCCTATAATTGTCAATATAGCTAATACTATATTCAACAAAAAAATGCCTTTATTAAACCAAGATAGATTCTTCATAAATTATCTTTTTCCACTAGTAAACAAAAAACTTTTTTCCTCCTTAGTTAAGCTCTCATAACCGCTTTTACTTATTTTCTCAAGTATAGAATCAATTTTAGCTTGATTGCTAGTATTTGCAGCTTTGTCAAAAGTTTGACTTTTGGTATTTCTATATACCTTTTTTAAATTCCCTTTGTTGTTTTTTGTAAAAACCGAAGATGCTTTAGCCTCCAAATTAGAAAAAACAGGAGTATTTATTATATACTTAATATATAAAAACCCCATACAAGCCCCTCCTAAATGCGCTAAATGTCCTCCTACATTACTTCCACTTAATTGTACGATATCTAAGATAATAATAAAAGCAGCGATATACCAAATCTTAACAACTCCTACTAACATCAAACGAATTTCCATTTGGGGTTTGTAAAAAACAAGGGCCATTAATGGACAAATAATAGCAGCCGAGGCACCTACTAACAAAGTACTTACAGGTAAGACAAAAGACCCTATTACAAAGAATACCCCGCCTAAAAAAGCACCTAAAAAGTAACATATAACAAACTCTTTTGCCGAAAAATAAGTAGAAAAGAGTTGGCTTACAAAATAAAGTACAATAATATTAAATAGTAGATGTATAGGCCCGGCATGAACAAAACTATAAGTCACTAAGGTAAAAGGTTTATAAAGTAATTCCGTTGCATTACTAGATAAACCTACCCAAAACAAAGCATTGGAGTAAAAGCTAATCGAGATAACTTTTAGTAAAAAGAATATAACAGATACTCCTATTATCCAATATATCAGTCGCTCAATTGGGCTACTTAAAGGATAATTCTGACGAAATTTCTTCCATATTTTTATCATACTTAATTCCAACGATAAGGATTAAACTGAGTTTTCTTCCAATAATACATTAAAAGAAATCCGGTAATAGCTCCTCCTATATGAGCAAAATGTGCTATTCCACTTCCTCCTCCAAAAAGGCTGAATCCACCAGTCATTCCACCATATAGGTCAATTAATAAAATACCTGGTACAAAGTACATTGCCTTGATAGGAATAGGTACAAACATCATCATTAATTCAGCACGAGGAAACATAAAAGCAAAGGCTACCAAAAGTCCATATATAGCACCTGAGGCACCAACCACAGGTATATTATAAGCAACTACAGCATTAGTTAATTCCTGTGCACTAATAAATTCTAACCAAGCAGAAGGATAACTATAGGAACCTCCTTCTGCTGTAATTATCTGATAAAAATATTCCTTATCTACTCCTAGGTGTTCTACTTTGTTATAAACACTCATAATGGAGTAGTAATTTACACCTTGATGCATTAAGGCAGCCCCTAATCCACAGGCAATATAAAAAATCAAAAATCTTTTGGCTCCCCAAATATTCTCAAGGGTTGTACCAAAAGAATACAAGGCAAACATATTAAAGAAAATATGCATAAAGCCCCCATGCATGAACATATGAGTTAAGGGTTGCCAAGGGTAGAATGCACTACTTTGAAAAAAGAACATAGCAAATAATTGCTGTAAAGCCTCCACAAAAAAACCAGCAACGAACAAAATAATGTTCAGTATAATTAAATGTTTTACAGTTTCTGAAATTCTCATTATAACGTAAATTTTTTCTCTATATCTTCTACTTTCATAGTTACAAAAGTAGGTTTCATAAATGGTGATACATTTGGTTCATTACAAGCAAACAAGCGATTTACAATATTCTCTTGTTCTTCACAACTCAAGGTTGTACCTGTTTTTACCGATAAGCTATGGGCCAAAGACTTAGCAATACGCTCACTCTGGCTATAATTAACTCCAGGATGTCCACTTCTAAAGTCACCGATTAAATCCTCTAAAACAATGGAAGCTTCACTCTCTGAAATATGTACAGGTAAACCAGATATAACTACGAATTCCTCTGCCATTTGTTCAAATCCAAATCCTGTTTGTTGTAGTAATTCCCTTATTTCTCTTAATACCTCCATCTCATAAGGAGCATAGTATAAAGTTAAGGGAAATAACAATTGCTGAGACGCACCAGAGTGATTTTTTATACTCTCTAAAAAGTTTTCGTATAAAATTCTTTGGTGAGCTCTTCCTTGGTCAATTACAACAAGTCCAGATTTTATCGGACTAACAATATATTTTCTATTGATTTGAAACGTCCTAGAAGTACTCATCTCATTTTGATATCCTCCAAAAAGATCCGCAGAAGGAGTTTGTTGTTCCAAAACCAAATTGGAAATATCTAAATGACTAGAATCTTGCTTAAGACCCTCATATAAGCTAGACCAGTTTTTTTGATTACTCTTAGAAGAAATACGCTCATTTTCTACTTTAGAATTATTGAACTTACTCTTTGCAAAGCTAGACTTGGCGTTTACTTTAGAATCTAAAAAAGGAGCACCTCTTCTTTGGGTGAACTCCGAAGCGTATTGATCCTCTTCATTAGTTTCAAAAGGGTTGAAATCACTTTGATTACCTTTAGACTCAAAAGTCAGACTATCCTTTTGGTCTGTCGTAAAAGAATAATCTGGTTGGTTACTTTTAGATTCATAGGTTACCCCATGTGGTGATTCAGAAGATTCCAAAGTGAAATCAGCTGTATTTCCTTTAGATTCAAAAGTTAGATCCGAAGCCATAGAAGTAGATTCTTGCTCTAAATCACTAGATTCAATAGATAAATCCGTTAATTTAGATTCTATTAAATCAGCATTACCAAAAGGGTTTTCAAAAGGATTATATTCAAATTTATCTTCTTGTAAATTCTCTTCCCTTGTAAAGGGATTGAAGTTGCGGTCTACTTCTATAGTTGGGGTAGCTGCATGTGTTCCTTGATAATCGTAAGGTGTATCTAAAGAGGCATCGCGTTGAAAGTCCAACACAGGTGCTACATTGAATTGCCCCATACTATGCTTGATAGTAGATCTTAAAATACTATATAAGGCTTGCTCATCATCGAACTTAACTTCCGTTTTAGTTGGATGAATATTAATATCTATACTATCGGTAGGAACTTGTAAATAAATGAAATAAGTAGGGTGCGTACCTTCTTTCAATAAACCTTCATAAGCTGCAAGCACTGCATGATGTAAATAACCACTTTTCACATAACGATCGTTTACAAAAAAGAATTGTTCTCCCCTATTTTTTTTTGCATATTCAGGCTTTCCTACAAAGCCCTCTATAGTTACAATATCGGTTGTTTCTGCTATGGGTACTAACTTCTCATTAGTTCTAGAGCCAAAAATGGCAACAATTCTTTGTCTTAAATTACTACTTGGTAAATTAAATACTTCATTGCCATTGTGGATCAAAATAAATTGAACCTCATTGTGCACTAAAGCAATTCGCTCGAACTCATCTACTATATTTCTAAACTCAACGTTTACACTTTTAAGGAAATTTCTTCTAGCTGGGATATTAAAAAATAAATTTTTTACAGAAAAGGAAGTTCCCACTGGACTTACAACTGGCTCTTGACGGACTAATTTCCCTCCTTCAATAACAATATGCGTCCCTAAGGAATTAACCTCCTGACGAGTTTTTAACTCTACATGAGCAATAGCTGCAATAGAAGCTAAAGCTTCTCCTCTAAACCCCTTAGTATGCAGCGCAAATAAATCCTCTGCTTTAGAAATCTTAGAAGTAGCATGCCTTTCAAAAGAAAGTAAAGCATCCTGCTCACCCATACCCTTACCATTATCAATAACTTGAATCAAGGTCTTACCGGCTTCCTTTAGTACCAATTTGATCTCCGTAGCACCAGCATCCACTGAATTTTCAATAAGCTCTTTTACAACAGAAGCAGGTCGTTGAACAACTTCTCCTGCCGCGATTTGATTTGCTACGTGATCCGGTAGTAAGCGAATTATATTTGACATCTATTTATTTTAAGAATAGGTAGATTTATGAATAAATAAAAACTCAGCACTTTGCTTAGAGCTACAAATTTACTTAAATAATAGTCCTTAAACTATTATAGTATTTGTAAATTATCATTAAATAAAAAAACCTGCAAACACTTGATGCTTGCAGGTAGAAGGCTTTTAATTTTAAAAGCTTAATATCTATTATTTAACTCTATCATTTTTAAAGCTGCCACAGCTGCTTCTGTTCCTTTATTACCAAATGCTCCTCCACTTCTATCAATAGACTGCTGCATAGTATTATCAGTAAGAACACAGAAAATCACAGGAATATCAGCCATTAAATTTAGATCTTTGATACCGTGCGTTACTCCAGTACAAACAAAGTCAAAATGCATTGTTTCCCCTTTAATAACACAACCTATCACAATTACTGCATCCAAATCCTCATATGTTTCAATCATTTTACGGGCTCCGTAAACTAACTCAAAACTACCTGGTACATCCCAACGAATTATATTTTGCTCTAGAGCTCCGCAATCTATTAATGCATCTTTAGCTCCTTGGTATAAACCATTAGTTACATTATCATTCCACTCAGATACTACGATACCAACCTTAAACTCTTTTGCATTAGGTAAAGTATTTTTATCGTATTGAGAAAGATTTTTATTTTCTGTAGCCATGTCTTATTGTGCTAATCCAATTAAACCATCAATAGAACTTGCCTCTATTGATCCTTGGTAATTATTTTTAATATCATTAAACATTGTTAATGCTTCTTGCCTTTTTCCTAATTCCAAAGCTACAACTCCTCCTTTGTATAAAAAGCGTGGAGACGTTAAGTCATTTTTCCCATGCTTAATAGCTTTATTGTAATATTCTAAAGCTTCTTTCTTTTGCCCCAATTCAGAGAAAGCATCTCCGATTGCACCAAGAGCTAAAGCTCCAACAACTGCATCGTTTGTGCTAAATTTCTCTAAGTGCTCAATTGCCTTAGTATACTCTCGTTGGTTTAAGTAGGCTGTCCCAGCATAATAATGAGCTAAGTTAGCAGAATTGGTTCCACTATAATCTCTAATTATCCCTAAGAATCCTAATTTACCCTCTCCTCCTTCAAGAGCTAATCGGTATAAATTGTCTTTATCTGTAGTGCTTTGAACTGCATTATTATAGTAAGCTTGTGCTTGAAACATTTCATTTGCAGCATCATTATTTTTAGGCTCTACGATAAACTTTCCGTATCCAGCATATCCTAATGTAATTAATGCAACGGCTCCAACAATTCCAAAAATAGCTTTAGAATTACGAGATACCCAATTTTCCATCTTATTGGCTCCCTCATCCAAAGAATCAAACACCTCAGCTGTTGTACTGTTAGATGCATCTACATTTGCGAATTGATCAAATTCTCCATCTTCATTCTGCGTGGAAGGTTTAGGGGCTTTGTAACCTCTTTTATTATAAGTTGCCATGTTTTCAAAAGTTTAATATACGCAAAAATAGGATTTTTATTGTAATATAAAAGTGCTTTCTATCTATATTTTTGATAATTTGCAGCGAATTTGAGCAAAGTGCTACTTTGAAACATATAATACTTGAATATCCTGTGTATTTAAAAAATTTAAACATCCTGAATTTCAAAAACATAACAGACAAATCTTTTGAATTTAATCAAAAAATAAACTGTTTTGTAGGCTTAAATGGCGTAGGTAAAACCAATATATTAGATGCCATTTATTACATGGCCTATGGAAAGAGCTACTTTAACCCTGTGGCTGTCCAAAACATTAATCATCAGAGTGATTTCTTTGTTATTGACGGTACTTTTGACATAAAAGACCAAGCAGAGCAAATCGTATGTAGTCTAAAAAAAGGTCAAAAAAAAATAATAAAAAGAAATGGGAAGAATTATGATAGATTATCCGACCATTTTGGATTAATACCTCTGGTTATCATATCTCCATCTGATAGGGATTTAATCACAGAAGGAAGTGAAACAAGAAGAAAGTTTTTAGATAGTGTTATCTCCCAAATGGACGCAGGCTATTTGCAATTAATTATACAGTATCAAAAATTAATTACTCAGCGAAATGCACTTTTAAAGAATTTTGCTTTACACCATTATTTTGATCAAGTAACCCTAGAGGTTTACAATGAGCAAATACAGGAGATAGCCTTACCTATTTATCAAAAACGCTCTTCATTCATTGAACAATTTGTTCCTATATTTAATCACTATCATTATCTAATAACAGGTTTACAAGATGAAGTTATCTTAGAGTATGACACCCAATTACATCAAAGTACAATGCTAGAACTTTTCCACCAGAATTTAGCAAAAGACCGTGCTTTACAATATACAAGTGTAGGAGTTCACAAAGATGATTTAAATTTCAAATTGAAAGAACATCCAATCAAGAAATTTGGATCCCAAGGGCAACAAAAATCCTATTTAATTGCTCTTAAACTAGCACAATTTGAGTTTATAAAAAAGCAAAAAGGTGTAGCTCCAATTTTATTATTTGATGATATCTTTGATAAATTAGATGAAAATAGAGTTCGCAAAATACTTGAGTTAGTTAATTTAAAAACATTTGGACAAATGTTTATCTCTGACACACATGCACAAAGAACAGAAGACTTACTAAATAGTATACATCAAGATTTTGAAATATTTAAAATAGCGGATAATTAATCCATAGTATTGCTTCACCCAAAGCCACAGTTATGCAAAAAAACATCTCTTTACAACCATATAACACTTTCGCTATCCAAGCCCTTGCCAAAGACTTTATCCTTATCAATACCCAAGAGGAGCTAATAAAGGCCTTAAAAGAAAATAACAACAGGGAACTTTTTATTTTAGGAGGAGGAAGTAACATGCTTTTAACCCAAAACATAGAAAAGCTCGTTCTTAAAATTAATACAAAAGGCATCGCTATTGTTCAACAAGACACTGACCATGTAATAGTAGAGGTTCAGGCAGGAGAAAATTGGCATGAGTTTGTACTATGGGCTATAGATAATGATTTTGGTGGAATTGAAAATCTATCCTTAATCCCAGGTAATGTAGGCACTACACCTATACAAAATATAGGTGCATATGGCGTAGAGGTAAAAGACACTATTGTCTGTTGTCAAGCCTTAGATATCGACAAAATTAGTTTTACTACTTTTAGCAATCAAGACTGTCAGTTTAGCTATAGAGAAAGTATATTTAAAAATGAATTAAAAGATCGCTACATTATAACAAGCGTTAGTTTTAAATTAACTAAAAACAACCACTTATTAAAAACCCAATATGGAGATATTCAAGCCAAACTAGAATTACAAAATATACAATACCCCACTATAAGGGATATCAGTAATAGTGTTATTCAAATTAGACAAGAAAAGCTACCTGATCCTAAAGTAATTGGAAATAGTGGTAGTTTCTTTAAGAATCCGATTCTACCTAAAGAACAATTCGCAAGGTTAATGCAAGAGTATCCACAAATACCTAACTACCCTTTACAAGATGGTAAAGTAAAGGTTCCCGCTGGTTGGCTTATTGAGAAAGCAGGCTTTAAAGGCTTTAGAATAAAAGACGCAGGGGTACATGAAAAACAAGCTCTTGTACTAGTAAACCACGGCGAGGCTACAGGAAAAGAAATTTTGGAGCTTTCTAAAGTAATACAAGCTAAAGTGAGAGAACTTTTTCAAATAGACATTCAACCAGAGGTAAATATTTTTTAAACTTTTTTTCTACACCATAGATTACTAAACACCCTATGCTAACAACGATCCTTTTATACGCCTTACTTACCATTATTGCTTTAGAGGTTTTTAATTATTTTATATTTTACAGCAAATTAGCTTTTGGCAAAAACAACATCCAAAATCAAACAGACAGAATGCAAAAGTCTGTTTCTTTAATAGTTTATATTAAAGACCAACAAGATATTTTACCAAATTACTTACCTACTTTACTACAGCAAGATCATCCAAATTATCAAATAATCTTAGTAAACAATGCATCTTGCGATGATTCTTTAGAAATACTTGAAGCTTTCGAAAAGACCCATCCAAGAATTAAGCTAGTAAATGTGGTTAATAATGAAGCTTTTTGGAACAATAAGAAATATGCATTAACCTTGGGGATAAAAGTAGCCAAACATGACTATTTGGTATTTACAGAACCATCTGGACAATTACTAAACACCAACTGGTTAAGTAGTATGTCTAATTATTTCACTCCTAAAAAACAAGTGGTAATAGGATATACTAGCATAGTGAAGAAAAAGAGATCTTTTATTAATAAATTATTTCGCTACCACAATACTTTTGCCTTCAGTAAACTTTTTACCGGTACCCAGCTAATGGGTCCATTACATGCCAATACGTTAAATCAAGGATACCTGAAAGACTTATTTTACGCCAATAATGGTTTTATACAGCAAATGAAAATTCCTTTTGGAGAAAAGTATTCCTTTATACAGCAAATTGCATCTAGTAAAAACACTACTATTGCTATAAACTCCAGTAGTTTTGTTTATCAAGAAGAAGATAATAAACTAAGTAGTTTTATTAAAGAGGTAAAAATGCAAGGTTTACAACTGAAAGATTCTAGCTTTAAATTCCGCCTTGTTAGAAGTTTTAGCGCAATTTTGCCTTTGAGTTTTTATATTCTTTTTATAATCCTTGTAAGTATAAATCCTCTATTAGAAGTATTATGGATTGGCTTTGGCCTTAGAATGTTAGTGAAGTTTGTCTATGACTACCAATTTTTTAAAAAATTTGATACTAAAGATTTGATTTGGGTATTACCTTTATTAGAATTTATTCATATTTTTATATTATCTTATTTGGCCATAACCCAATTTTTAACTGGAAAGAAACTTGAAAAAAACAATAGTTAATCAAATAGCACTAGCTAAGCAATCGGATCAATCCGCTTTTACCTTCTTACTTGATCACTATTGGAGCGAAGTTTACTATTTCATTTTACAACGTATAAATAACGAGGCAGATGCAGAAGACATCACTATCGAAACCTTCTCAAAGGCATTTAGTAGTATTCAAAGCTATAATGACAAATTTAGCTTTAATACTTGGCTTATCGCTATTGCTAAAAACGTACATATAGACCTAGTTCGCAAAAGAAAAAAGGATGGTCTTTTAATGGTTAATACAGAGAATCATCCTGCATATAATAATATTGCAGATGATACGGCAAATATGGAAGATTTACTTATAAAGCAACAGAATTTAGCTGTTTTTAAAAGTTATGTAAAACTTTTAAAGCCTCATTACCAAGAAGTGATTGAATTGAGGTTTTTTCAAGAGCTCTCCTATAATGAAATTGCCACTATAACTGGCCAACCTTTAAATAATGTAAAGGTAAAACTCATAAGAGCCCGTAGATTGCTTCAAGAAATTATCTTAAAGCAAATTGACTCTAACTTTACCATCTAAAGGGCAAAAATCTCCAAGAGACGTTAGCGTTTTAAAAATGTCTCTCCACAAAAAAGCCCTTGAGACAATTCATAAAGGGTAGTGGTCTCTAACATATCGCGTAACATTCCTCTAATATTTTTAAATTTACCATGGACAGGACATGGTTTTAAAGCATTACATTCTTTTAAACCAAGAGCACAACCTGTGAACACAGAATCGCCATCTATAATACTAACAATCTCGGCTAATTTAGTTTGCTTCATTTTTTCTTCTAAGATACTATAACCACCTCCTACACCTTTTACAGAGTCTAGTATTCCATGTCTAGCTAAATTTTGTAGGATCTTACCTGTAAAGGCAGTTGGAGCATCTATTTGCTCAGCAATCATTTTAAGTCCTACCCGTTTATTACTCAAGGAATTCTCTGCAATATAAATAAGAGCTCTTATAGCATATTCACAAGCTTTAGAAAACATATTTTATTAATTTTATTTATCAAATATAGTTATTTTTTCAACAGTCAATACATTAGCACTAATCGAGTAGGAGGCTGAAGATTATTTCTTCAGCCGACCTCTCACACCACCTGGCATACGGATCCGTACCAAGGCGGTTCTTAACTTTACGATACTTTTAAGTAGATGTCATGTATAGAAGTATAGC
>NZ_JBTXLS010000045.1:0-25097 GCF_054871665.1 Myroides sp. LJL115
ACATGGTTATAACCGTGCGGATTCTTATGGACTTTCTTGTATGGAAATGCAAGGAGCTATCACGATTTTTACTGTAAATATTAAAAGAATACTCAAAATAGTGGATAATGAGTAGCGAATGGAGCTATTTTGCATAAAAGATAGTATAAGGCCTTTTTTTAGGCTATTTAAGCCACCCAATATTACAGCTAGAAAACAAATAACGCTTACAAAGAGACTTAAAAAAATCCTTTATAAGCGCTATTTTTTATCTTTAAAAAATCCGTTTTTTAAAAGAAGGCTACTTTATCAGTGCCCTCTTAAAAAGTGGCTCTTTTTTTATAGAAATACTTAGTTTGCACTAAGGTAAGTCGTGATCGTTTTTGATTAAGAATTCTTTAAAATCTTGGAAGTTCATCGGGTGTACCCCATGACCTACAGGATATTCTTTATACTGATGGAAGATATTTAATTTCTCTAAGATTGTAGGAGTTTGTTGTGCCCATTGTACAGGGATTACTTGATCTACGCTTCCATGAGAAGCAAATACTTTTAATCTAGAGAAATCATTGTTTTCAAAGCCACTCTTAATAATGTTTGCATTGAAATAACCACTTAATGCAACAATATTCTTTACTTTTTCTGGATAAGAAAGACCAACAGCATAGGATAAAATAGCACCTTGGCTAAACCCAACTAAGTTAACTCTTTTTTTATCGATAGGATATTTGATGCAAAGCTCTTCAATGAATTGAGCAATTAAGTCTCTAGAGGTGATAGCTTGCTGATCATCAGAGAATTTATTGGCATCTTGGTCAAAGTGAATTGCATACCATGCATGTCCATATGGAGGTACAGGGTAAGGGGCTTGAGCCGATACAATAAAATACTCTTTTGGCAATTCTTGAGCAAAAGAAAATAAATCTTGTTCATTACTTCCATAACCATGTAGAAGTAAGATTAGCGGGTTTTCGTCCTTAATTACCTCAGGTTTTTGAACTAAGTAAGGAATTGATAAAGATGTTTCCATAATTTTTAAGCGGATAATTTGTCAAACCATTTTTGAAAGTAAAGTCCCAGTTTTGGTACTACATTAATCTCTCCATTTACAGCTCCTGTAAAACTATATATCCACATTATAAAAAAGCAAAGCCAAAAAGGTATAGTCACCATCCATGAGTTTATGTTTCCAATGGTATAAGAGAACATAAAAAAGATAAGATGAAGGCCAAAAGCTTGCTTGATATAAAATCCGGCATATTTGTTTTTGGGATCCATATTCATAAAGATAGCAATAATACAACCAATAATAGTTAAATGAGCCGCAATAGCTATTTTTTTACCTGATTCAATTTCCTTATGACTAAAGGTTTTTAGCATTTTATATAGAATTTAATAAGTCTTTAGACCTAAAGATTAGTATTGTTACCGTTAATAACCCCATATACTTTACCTTGCATTGGAGCATTTAAAAAGATAGCATTCTTACTCTTAGATAGGATATCTTGTTTTGTAAACACCCATTGCCCATCAGGAGTAAATAAAGTTAAGTTGGCTTTTTGTCCTATAGCGATAGGCTGGGCTTGTAGAGTAAAGATATCTCTAGCTTTTGTTAGCTTATCTACTATAACCTCTATTGGAAGAACAGTGGCCAAGGCGCTGAAAGTAGACTCAAGACCTATAGTTCCAAAAGAAGCTGCATCAAACTCTAATTTTTTATGTTCAATATCTAAAGGATTGTGATCACTTGTGATACAATCAATTGTATTGTCTAATACACCTTGAATCAAAGCCTGTGTAGTCGCTTTATCTCTTAAAGGAGGTAATACTTTAAAGCGTGTATCGAATTGTTCTAATGCACTATCATCTAATACTAAGTGATGGGCAGCAACACTACAAGTAACTTGAAGTCCTTTAGCTTTAGCTTGACGAATTAATTCTAAAGACTCTATAGTAGAAATAGTAGGTAAGTGTAATCTACCACCTGTATACTGTAAAAGGTAAAGGTTTCTAGCTACATGAATTTCTTCTGCTAATTTAGCAATTGGTTTTAAACCCAATTGTGTAGCTTGTACTCCTTCGTTTGCTACTCCTTTTCCTGCGATATTATTATCTTGGCAAAAAGCAATAACTAAAGCATCAAAGTCTTGGGTATATTGAAGGGCAAGTTTTAAAACATTAGCATTTGAGATGGATTTTTTATAATCTCCAAAAGCTATAGCCCCTGCATTTTTCATGTCAAATAGCTCCGTAAGATCACTTCCTTGGCTATTAATAGTTAGTGCACCAATAGGGAAGAGCTCACATACACTACCTAAAGCTTGGTTTTTTAGGAAGTTAACCATTGCCTTGTCTTGGGTAATAGGGTTGTTGTTTGGCTCAAGTGCAACTTGGGAAAAACCACTCTTAGCGGCTACTCGTAGACCATGTTCAATGGTTTCTCTTTCCTCATAACCTGGCTCTGCAAAACATACAGAAGAATCAAACCAACCTTGAGAAATATGTAAATTCTCTAGCTCGATCACTGTATCTGTTTCACTTGGAGCAATGGAAGTGGCGATAGAAGATATCGTTCCATTTTCAATTTTAATATCTACTATCTGATTGTTAAATGAGCTTTGTGGATCTACCACTTTTGCAGACTTTAAAAGGATATTCATCGGTGCAGAATAATTTTAAATTAAGATGTGTTGTTATGTGGTGCAAAAATACTTTTATTTTAAAATAATAAAAAGTCTTTGCCCTAGTAATGTGTAAAAAAAATACATCCTTTTAATGGGATGTATTTTTTTTGTTATCAACTATAATTTGAGAATTGCTAAAGCAATCATTTAAGGCTTGGTAGATTTGAAAATCTGTAGCTGTATAAATAAATTTATCTGTGTAATTACAGTTCTGTAAAGAAGTTACTATATCTTCCCTTGTTATATCTAATAAACCACAAACTATCTCACGGTCATATCTAGATTGCATCAAAGTAACCATATTGGTATCTTCTTTTATTGTTTCAATCTTTTTAAGTTTAGAGGCTCTAGATTTAAACAAATTATACACAGCATCAACAGGGGAGAAGAAGGTTCCAATTGCAGTACCATAATAAGGAGTTTGGTTTCTTCTATAGAAGTTAAACTCCATTTTATCGTTTAAAGCAATTAATTTAGTATCTACTTCTAAATAACCTGTAAGGGTATATTTTTGAATATAAATCTCCTCTAACTCCGTACTTTGCTCTGTTAGATATACTTTTAAGAATTCGTTATTAAGCCAGTCATTGGTAACTTTTAGCTTAATAGGAATATAGCCTGGATAAGATACGTGGATAGAATCATTGATATCTGCCTCTAAGGCAAATGTACCGTCCCTTTTGCTAATAGTTCCTTTTACTTTTGTGACGTTTATAATATTAACATCATCCACTGGTAGAAAAGACTTGTCATTAACAACTGTACCTTGTACTTTATTAATTTGCTGGGCTTGTAGGTGAAAAGCGAAACAAATTAAAAACAAAAAAACTGTAAAATTTCTCATACTTTTAAGATTGCTTAAAAATAAAGGATATTTTACAGTTTTTCATATTATTTCGGAAAAATTAACAAATTAGTTTCTTCTAGGTCTTCTAGATGGTCCTGCTTCACTACTTCTTCTCTCAGAGCTTCTCTCATTGCGAGGAGATCTTTCTCTATCTGATGTTCTTCCACGGTCAAAGCTATTTCTATCTCTGTCAAAACGTTTTCTTTCTCCAGTGAATGAACCTCTTTTTTCTCCACCGCGATCGTTTCTGTTGAAACCACCGCTTCTGCGACCATTATGATCACGACGAGAATTGTTTCTTCCACCATCATTGTTAGAGATTTCAACATTTACTCTTCTTCCTTCGTAAGTTTCGTTGTTTAAGATATTAACTACTTTTTCCGCATGTTCTGCTTCAATATTAAAGAAAGAGAATCCGTCTTTAACATCTACTTTGAATAAGTCGTCACGACCTAGGTCTAATGTTTCTCTTAAGTAATCCTTAAGGCTCATCCAATCTAGGTTATCTTTAGCACCTAAGTTAATAAAGAAACGTACTGCTCCATCAGAAGGTAGTTCATTTGTTGAAGTTGAACGACCTGCAGAAACAGCTGTTAAATTATTAGAAGGTTTTTGGTAGTATTCTAAGAATTTGTTGAACTCTACAGAAATTACTTTTTTAATAATTTCTTCTTTGTCAAAAGAAGAAAGTTGCTCCATAATTGCCGGAACGTATTGTTCGATTTCTGGATTTACCTCTGCTTCTTTAATTTTGTTAGCTAAGTGGTATAATTGAATCTCACAAATCTCAATTCCTGTAGGAATAGATTTTTGTTCAAACTTTTGTTTGATAATGCGTTCGATTTGTTGGATTTTTCTTTGCTCACTTTTTGTTGCAATTACAAGAGAAACTCCTTTTTTACCAGCACGACCAGTACGACCGCTTCGGTGAGTATAAGTTTCAATTTCATCCGGTAATTGGTAGTTAATTACGTGAGTAATATCATCAACATCAATACCACGTGCTGCTACGTCAGTAGCAACAAGCATTTGAATTTGTTTGTTTCTAAATGATTTCATTACACCATCACGTTGAGCTTGAGATAAGTCTCCGTGCAAAGCAGCTGCGTTGTAACCATCTTCGATTAGTTTTTCAGCAATTGCTTGTGTGTCTCTTTTTGTTCTACAGAAAACTACAGAAAAGATATCTGGATTCACATCTGCTAAACGCTTAAGAGCTAAATAGCGGTCTCTTCCACCAACTAAATAATACTCGTGCGTAATAGTAGTAGACCCTTGGTTTTTGTGTCCTACTGTAATTTCCTCTGGTTGATTCATGAATTCCTTAGCAATACTAGCTACTTCAGCAGGCATTGTTGCAGAAAACAACCATGTGTTTTTTTCTTCTGGTGTATCAGCTAAAATGTTTCTGATATCGTCATAGAAGCCCATGTTAAGCATTTCATCTGCCTCATCTAAAACACAGAATTCGATATGTTTAATATTAACCATACCTCTGTTAATCATATCTTGCATTCTACCAGGAGTAGCAACAATGATATGAGCTCCACGTTTTATTTCTCTTGCTTGTTCTGAGATGCTTGCACCTCCATAAACAGCAACAGTGTGTAGGCCTTTTACGTACTTAGAGTACTGTTTCAATTCGTTTGCGATTTGCAAACATAACTCTCTAGTTGGCGATAAGATAAGACCTTGAGTGTGTTTTTTACTCACGTCTATCTTCTGGATCAAAGGAAAACCAAAAGCTGCAGTTTTCCCAGTCCCCGTTTGGGCTAACGCAACAATATCGGTGTTTTTTTCTAATAGTAAAGGAATCGCCTTTTGCTGGATTTCTGATGGACTTGTAAACCCTAAATCATTAATCGCTGATAAAAGTGATTCGTTTAATCCTAATTGTTCGAAATTGTTCATATATATTTTAAAATAGCCACAAATGTACAACTAAAATAGTTAACCCTCTAATTTAATGAAATAAAATATTCGAAAAATCATAAATTTATGATTTTATTAGCAATTTTCTAAAAAACTAAGCAGTTTTTCTACAGCTTTAGCACGATGAGAGATTGTATTTTTAATCTCCATGTCCATCTGAGCAAATGTTTTCTCATATCCCTCTGGCTTGAAAATAGGGTCATATCCAAAGCCTTGGTCTCCAATTTTTTCTTGGGTAATTTCTCCCTCAACTATACCTGTGAAATGATGGGTTTCTCCCTTATAATGTAAAGTGATAACTGTTTTAAAGTTGGCCTTTCTATTAGTAGCTCCCTGCATGTTGGTTAATACCTTATCCATATTGTTATCATCATTCTTTGGTTCGCCTGCGTATCTAGCCGAATATACACCAGGTTGTTTGTCTAAAAAATCAATTTCTAGTCCCGAATCATCTGCAAAGCAATCGTACCCGTAATGTCTTTTGATATAGTTAGCTTTTAAAAGGGCGTTACCTTCAATGGTATCAGCAGTTTCAGGAATATCTACTTCACAGCCAATATCACGAAGACTTAGGATTTCAATATCATTGGGTAAAAGTTTTTTAATCTCTTTAATTTTGTTTTGATTATTCGAGGCAAATACTAATTTTCTCATGGTTTAGCTAATGTAATTCCAGATGGTTGTTTTTTTATCTAGATGGTTAAGTTTGTTTTTTATTCCTTTATGTTGTGGGCTCTCTAAAGTAGGGTCTTGGGTTAGAATTGCAATTGCTTGCTCTCTAGCATATTGTAAGATCTCTTGGTCTTTTACTAAATCTGCTATCCTTAATGGAGTGGTACCACTTTGTTGTTTTCCCATTAAGTTTCCAGGACCACGTAGTTTTAGATCAACTTCCGATATGACAAAACCATCATTGCTATCGCACATGGTTTGCATTCTAATTTTGGAATCATTACTCAATTTTTCGCCTGTCATTAATATACAATAGCTTTGTTCTGCACCTCGACCAACTCGTCCTCTTAATTGGTGGAGCTGTGAAAGGCCAAATCTCTCAGCACTTTCAATAACCATTACAGAGGCATTAGGTACGTTAACTCCCACCTCAATTACTGTAGTGGCCACCATTATATTTGTCTTTCCTTGGGCAAATCGTTGCATCTCGGTTTCTTTTTCCTGAGGTGTCATTTGACCATGCACTATACTTACACTATACTCTGGTAAAGGGAAGTCTCTAGAGATTCCTTCAAAACCTTCCATAAGGTTTTTATAATCCAAGGATTCACTCTCCTCAATTAAAGGGTATACAATATAGACTTGCCTACCTTTAGCTATTTCTTGACGAAGAAATTGCCACAATGCTAAGCGTTTATTTTCATAATAATGATTGGTTTGAATAGGTTTTCTTCCCGGAGGTAGTTCATCTATTACAGATACATCTAAATCTCCATATAGTGTCATAGCTAAAGTACGAGGAATAGGGGTAGCTGTCATTACTAATATATGAGGCGGCAAGGTGTTTTTTAACCATAACTTTGATCGCTGCTCTACTCCGAATCTATGCTGTTCGTCAATTATTGCAAGGCCTAGGTTTTTAAAGATGACTTTGTCCTCAAATAAAGCATGTGTACCAATTAAGATATCTATCTCTCCAGATTCTAATTCCTTGTGTAGGTCCCTTCTTTGGGCTGCTTTAGTGGAACCTGTTAAGAGCTGAATATTTAAGCCTAGTGGTTTAGCTAATTCGCATATCCCTACATAATGTTGTGTGGCTAATATTTCAGTTGGCGCTACTATACAGGCTTGGAAATTATTATCAATTGCCAATAAGCAACTCATAAAAGCTACGATAGTTTTTCCAGATCCAACATCTCCTTGTAATAAGCGATTCATTTGAGCTTGCTGGCCCATGTCCTGTCTAATTTCCTTGATTACTCTTTTTTGAGCCCCTGTTAACGGGAAGGGTAAATGATGATGGAAAAAATCTAAAAAGCTCTCTCCAACTTTGGAGAAAGGGTAGCCTTGAATTTTGCCTTTTCGAGCAATGTTCTTAATTAAAAGCTGCATTTGTATATAAAAAAGTTCTTCAAACTTTAAGCGAAATTGCGCTTTATATAAGTGATCCATATCTTTTGGAAAATGGATTTGTATCAAGGCTTGATCTAAAGGCATTAGTCCTAACTTATGACTAAGTTCAATAGGTAGGGAGTCTTTTAAATAGGTGTGAGTTTGCTGTAGAAGGTTATCCATCATTTTTAAAATAGCCTTATTGGAGATTCTAGCTCCAAGCTTTTCTGTAGATGGATAAATACCGACCATGGATTTTACACTAGATTTTTGAAAGTCTGCTAATAGTTCCATCTCTGGATGGGCCATAGAAAAACTAAAGTTAAAACTGGTAACTTTTCCAAAAATAACATAAGGAGTGTTTAATTCCAAGGAGTCTTGTATCCATTTATAGCCTTGGAACCAAATAAGTTCCATTTGTCCAGTGTCATCTCTAAAGGTGGCTATAAGTCGTTTCCTTTTACCTTGTTCTACTATTTTAATATGGGTAATTCTACCGATTATTTGTATCTCTCCATTTGTGGTAGAGAGTTCATTAATGGTGTAAAATCTCGATCGATCAATATAGCGATTAGGGTAAAGACTCAATAGGTCACTATAGGTAAATATTCCCAATTCTTTTTTTAGTAGCTCAGCGCGTTGAGGTCCAACACCTTTGAGGTATTCAATTGGGGTATCTAAAGGATTATTGTGCATGTTAATTTTGTATATGACACTACTAAGATAATATTTTTATAGTATAATAAAATAGGCTAGCGGACATAATTGCTACTTCTAAAGGGAGGGATGTTTTATATACAATGCTAAGTGATTGATTAAATGGAGGAAGTAGGTCTTTATATTGTGTGCTATAATTTATAGCAATTTGACCTTAAAATAAAAACCCTTGCTTTTAGCAAGGGCTTTTATAGTATGGATTATTAAACTAGAACTATTGGTTCACTTTTGTTATATTTTTTAAAAGAGCTTTATCTTGGTAGTTTACCATTTCTAAAATCAAAGGTTCATTATTAGTGTTTTTCCCTTTAATTATATACACTACACCATTTTCAAACTTATGTTTGCTATTAGAAAAATCTACTTTCCCATAGGTTAGAGTACGTCTAACATCTTCTTCATTCATCCAGCCTTGGGCTAAAATAACTTCTGCTTCTTCTGAATAAGTAATAGGTTTGTTTCTAATGTCTTTTAAAACACGACAATTGGGAAAGTAGCAAAATTCTGTTTTCTTTTGTCCAAAGAAAAAGAATAAAAACATACAGCCTATTAAGATACCAAAAAGGTAATATGCTAAACGTTGGGTAAATTTCATTTCGATTGTATTTTGTGCAAAAATACTAAATGAAAAGTGTAAAACTAATCATTTATCAAAATTTTAAAAGCTGAATAGCAATAGGTCTTTGTATTCTAGATCAAACCACTTAGCTACGCTTTGATTAGTAATTAGTCCTTTATAGCAGTAGATACCTGTTTTAATAGGAGAGTTGTTATATAAAGCTCCTTTTATCTCCCCATTTTGAGCATATTCAATTATTAAAGGGGTTAGAATATTGCTCATTGCTTGTGAGGCAGTTTTACTATATCTCGAAGTAATATTGGGCACTCCATAATGGATTACTCCATTTTTTACCACAATAGGGTTTTCATGAGTGGTTAGTTCTGAGGTTTCAAAACACCCACCATTATCAATAGAAACATCAATAATCACTGAGCCTTGTTTCATGTTTTCTACCATGGTTTTATTTACTACAATTGGCGATCGGTTAGTGCCTCTGATTGCTCCAATAGCTACATCACATCGCATTAGTGCTTTTAAAAGGAGCTTGTCATGTAAAGTAGAGGTGGTAATTAAACTAGGTAGGTTGTTTTGTAAACGCCTTAGACGTTGTAATGAATTGTCAAATACTTTGACATTTGCTCCTAGTCCAAGTGCTGTTTTTGCAGCAAATTCTGCTACTATACCTGCTCCTAGAATGACTACTTCGGTTGGGAAGACTCCTGTAATATTGCCAAATAAAAGACCTTTGCCATTATTGGTAGTTGTCATTAATTCAGAAGCAATAAGAACAGAGGACACTCCCGCTATCTCACTAAGAGAAGAGGAGGCAATGTAGGTGCCATTGTTATCTTGAATGAAATCCAAAGCGATAGCCGATATTTTTTTCTTTGCTAATGCTTGGAAATAGGAGATGTCTAGTGTTTTTAATTGTATAGAAGACCAAATAGTGGTATTTGGAGCAATGTGTTTAATTTGTTCTAAAGTGGGCGGGGTTACCATTACTAAAGTAGGGCATGCTAATACCTTTTTACTATCTTGAGTAATTTCAGCGCCGGCTTTACTGTATTCTAAATCGGAGTAATTTGCCCCTATGCCTGCTTGAGACTCTATTATTATACTATGACCATGGTTAACAAGAGTTTGTACCGCTTCAGGGGTTATACATACTCTTTTTTCCTTGGAAAGTTGTTCTTTAGGAATGCCTATAAGTAATTCACTTTGTGATTTATGTATGAAAAGACGTTCTTCCTTTGGAATTAGATCTCTTTTAGAAAAAGGGGTAGTTACAGACATAGGGATGTTTATTTAAAAATTTTCAAGCAATAATTTTCTTGAGCCTTCTGGTGTTAGACTCAGTTGAATTCTAGCATGTTTCTCTGGAATTATGGTAGGAGTTTTCTCAGGCCACTCAATAAAGCACCATGCTCCAGAATCTAGGTACTCTTCCATACCCATATCATAAGCTTCTTCTTCTTGCTCTAATCGATATAAATCAAAGTGATATATGGTGTTGGATTTATCCTGACTATGGTACTGGTTTACAATAGAAAAAGTTGGGCTACTAGTTGGTTCCCTTACTCCTAATTCTTTGCATAAAGCTTTAATAAAGGTAGTTTTTCCTGCTCCCATTGGTGCATCGAAAATTACTATTTTGTGCTCTAAGTTTTGTAGTACTTCAAGAGCAGTTTGTTCAATATCTTGTAAGGTAAAGATAATTTCCATTTTATTTAGGGTTTAAAATAATAAAGGGTACGATTAATTCTTCTAAAGAAATCCCACCATGTTGATAGGTGTTTTTAAAATAGGAAGCATAATAATTAAAATTATTTTGGTATGCTAAAAAGTAGTCGCTTTTTGCAAAAATAAAGGAACTGCTTAAATTAATACTAGGTAGTTGAATATTTTTAGGGTTTTTTACCGCATAAACATCTTTGGAGTCATAGGAGAGGGATTTACCTGTCTTATATCTTAAATTTAAACTAGTGTTTTTATCTCCAATAACCTTTGAGGGGTTTTTACAGTTGATTGTACCATGATCGGTGGTGATAATCAATTTGTAACCGGCATGTTGTGCTTGTTGAATAATTTCTAATAAGGGAGAGTTTTTAAACCAACTCAATGTTAAAGAACGGTAAGCCTTATCATTAGAGGCCAGTTCCTTAATTACCTCCATTTCCGTTTTAGCATGCGAAAGCATATCTACGAAATTATATACAATTGTAATTAATTTGTTGTCTTTTAGACTTTTTAAGCTATCCGCTAATTTTTTACCATCTTTATGATTGGTGATTTTATAGTATTGGTTTTTGATGTCAAGACGTAACCTTTTTAGTTGTTCTTGAAGGAATTCTTCTTCAAATAGATTTTTTCCGCCTTCATCTGTATCGTTTTTCCAATATTGAGGTAATTGCTCGCTCATTTGTAAGGGAGTTAGACCTGAGAAGATGGCATTCCTAGCATATTGTGTAGCAGATGGTAAAATTGAAAAAAAGCTATGTTGTTCTTGGGTTTTATAATGATTGTTCACTATAGGTTCAAAAGCTAGCCACTGGTCATAACGTAGATTGTCAATGACTATAAATAGTACTTTGGAATCCTGTTTTTTTAGTTCTGGTGCAACCCATTTTCTAAAGATTTGATGAGACAACACAGGGCTATCATTTGGATTGTTTATCCAATAGGCATAGTTTTTCTCTACAAATTTACCAAATAGATTATTGGCCTCTTGACGTTGGCCTTCTAATATGTCTACTAGATTTTGATCTTCAATATCTTCAAGTTTTTGTTCCCAAAAAAGCAATTTCTTATAGATAGAAATCCAATCCTGGTAGGTTCTAGCTTCCATTAGGTCTAAGGAAATATTGCGAAACTCTCTTTGGTAACTCACCGTTGATTTCTCTGAAATCAATCGCGAATCTTCTAAATTCTTTTTCAAACTTAGGAGGATTTGGTGTGGATTTACAGGTTTTATAAGGTAATCGGATATTTTTGCACCAATAGCCTCCTCCATAATAGATTCTTCTTCACTTTTAGTGATCATTATAATAGGAGTGGTGTTTTTTATGCTTTTTATCTCCGCTAATGTTTCAAGTCCGGATAAACCAGGCATATTTTCATCTAAAAAAACAATGTCAAAGGAGTTGTTTTTAAATAGTTCGATAGCGTCTTGTCCATTGGTTGAGGTAGTTACAAGATAGTTTTTCTTTTCTAAAAATAATATGTGAGGTTTTAGTAAGTCTATTTCGTCATCCACCCATAGGATGTTAATTTTACTCATGCTTTTGTAGATTAGCTTATTTTTTAGTCAAAAATAACATGTTTATAAAAATAAGTAGTTATAAATATAACAATGTATTTTCGTATTACAATACTTAACGATATTTTTGTTATCGTATTGTAAAAAAACTAAAAATGTATTATTCCTTTATAGTGCCGGTTTATAACCGTCCTTTAGAGATCGATGAGCTTTTACATAGCTTAACCCAGCAAAACTTTAAAGGAGAATTTGAAGTAGTAATTGTAGAGGATGGTTCTAAGGTTTCGTCAGAAGAAGTGGTGGGGAAATATACCCATAAACTAGATATAAGCTATTATTATAAAGCCAATTCTGGGCCTGGTGATTCTAGAAATTATGGTATGCAAAAAGCCAAGGGAGATTATTTCATTATACTGGATTCGGATTGTATTATACCGGAAAATTATTTGGAGGAAGTTCAAGGGTACTTAGAGCAGAAATATGTGGACTGTTTTGGTGGGCCAGATGCAGCCTTGTCTAGTTTTTCAAACGTACAAAAGGCTATTAATTTCAGTATGACTTCTATTCTTACCACAGGTGGTATTCGAGGGGCTAGTGAAAGAATTGGTAAATTTCAACCAAGGAGTTTTAATATGGGTATTTCCAAAAAAGCTTTTCTGAAAAGCAATGGTTTTGGTAAAATCCACCCAGGGGAAGATCCAGATTTAGCGATTCGTTTGTGGAACTTGGGATTTGAATCTGAGTTGTTTCCCAAAGCCTTTGTATACCATAAACGAAGAATAGATTGGTCCAAATTTTATACCCAGGTAAATAAATTCGGAAAAGCACGTCCAATTTTGAATAGACGTTATCCTTTATATGACAAAATCACCTATTGGTTTCCACTTGTATTCACATTTGGGCTAATTTGTAGTTTATTTTCTATGTTTTTAGGATTTTATTTCCCCATTTTGTGCTATGTACTTTATTTATTGCTTATTTTTATCAGCGCAAGTGTAAAGGAAAAAAACCTAGGAATAGGCTTTTTGGCCATTTTAGCTACATTAGTGCAATTTTATGGTTACGCCAAGGGTTTTGCTATAGGATATTATAAGATTTTTATTCTTAAAAAGCAGCCAGAGATTGCCATGCCAGAGATGTTTTTTAAATAAAAGAGAATGAAAACTAAAATAGTAGGATTAACTGGAGGAATAGGTAGTGGTAAGACCACGGTTGCTAAGCTTTTTATGGACCATGGGGTACCAGTCTATATTTCAGATCATAGAGCTAAGCATATAATGGAGTCTAGTACAGTTGCTACTTTGGTACAAGAAGCCTTTGAGCAAAATGTATTAGACGACAACGGTAAATTAGACCGCCAAATTATTCGAAATTTGGTGTTTGAAGATACGGTTTTACTAGAAAAGTTAAATAATATTGTACATCCTTTAGTAAAAGAGGACTTTTTAAAATGGGTGGACTCTAATAAAGACCAAAGTTTTGTCTTAAAGGAGTCTGCAATTTTGTTTGAGAAGCAATTACATAAGGATTGTGATATGGTAATTTTAGTGGTTGCGCCAGAAGAAGTACGTATTCAAAGAGTTATGGAAAGAGATAAAGTCTCTAGTGACAATATTCGACAAATTATGAATAATCAGTTAGAAGATGTGAGTAAAATTCCGTTAAGTGACTATATTATTGAGAATGTTGATATGAATTTAGTAAAAGAACAAGTAAAATGTATTGTAAGTCGTATTAAAAATGAAGATGTTTCATTTTTATAGGTTAATTTTATGTTAATTGATATATTAGATATTTATTTTAATGTTAATTTTGAAGTTTGATGAATAAAATAAAGTTTCGTTTGTTAGTAGCTATCATGAGTTTTTCCTTGATAGGTATTATAGTAGTTCAGCTATATTGGATCATAAGCTCCTATAATAACAATGAAGAACAGTTTAAATACCATGTTCAACAGGTTATAGGAAATGTGGCCAATACTATTCAGCAAAATGAGGCTACTGAATTCTATAAGCTATATAACGAACTAAAAGATAGTATTGGAACAGCTCCCAAGCAAAGTGAGTTAAAACAATACTTGATTGTGGAGAGGAATCCAGCTACCAATGAGCAGGTCTTTTATTCAAATACTCTAATTTTAGAGGATTATAATATAAAGAGCTCGCTTTTTGATAAAAAGGCCTCGGATAGTTTAAAGATTAAAAATCTAGTTTCCAAGCGAAAAACAGAGATTTATAAAGGAGATGGTTTCGACCAAAATTCCTTACAACAAAACTATCCTGATGAGATTACCGAGCAAACAGGAAATTTAGATATTTTAGATAAAGCTCAGTTTGAGATTTATTTTAAAGATATAGTTGCCCTTAGAAGTATAGATGAAAGGATTTCAAAGGAACTCTTACAAGAGTTGTTACAAAATGAATTACATCAATATGGAGTGAATGCGAAATTTGAATTTGGTGTTTACAATAAAGGTTTAGCAACAAAAATAAAGTCAGAAGACTTTGTTTATGAAGAAGGTTCTTCCTATGGAGTACCAATTCTAATGGATAACCAAGGAAAAAGTAAATATCAATTGTATATTACTTTTCCCGAGAAAAGTAAGTATCTTTTCTCTTCTTTAATTGGAATCACCTTCTTATCTATCTTGTTTACGGTAGTGATTATTGCAGCTTATCTAAGTGCTATTAATCAGCTTATCACTCAAAAAGCTATATCAGAAATTAAAACGGATTTCATCAACAATATGACCCATGAGTTTAAGACACCTATTGCTACAATTAATTTAGCTTTAGATGCCATACGAAACCCAAAAGTCATAGGTGATCCAGAGAAAGTGGAGAGATATCTACGCATGATAAGAGAAGAAAATAAACGAATGCATGCTCAGGTTGAAAACGTCTTACAGATTTCTAAATTAGAAAGAAGAGAGTTTGATGTAGAAAAAGAGCCAGTGGATGTTCACGAGATTATAGAAAATGCAGTAGATCATGTAGGGTTAATAGTGCAGGATAGAGGAGGAGAAATTAATCTTCATTTAGATGCAAGAAGAACCGATGTTCTAGGTAATAACTTCCACCTAACAAGCGTTATAGTTAATATACTAGATAATGCAATTAAGTACTCTTCAGAACATCCGGTTATTGAAGTAAGTACGGAAAATGTCAAAGATTTTATATTAATTAAAATCAAAGATAACGGGGTGGGGATGAGTAAAAATGCACAAAAGAGAATTTTTGATAAATTCTATCGCGAGCATACAGGAGATTTACACAATGTGAAAGGACATGGTTTAGGTCTAGCTTATGTGCAGCAAATTGTTGAGGTACTGAATTCTCAAGTTTACGTAGAGAGTGAAAAAGGGAAAGGAAGTACTTTTATCATTAAAATGCCATTAATAAATTAATTATATATAATATGGAAACAACAAACAACAAAAAAATTCTATTAGTTGAGGATGATCCAAACTTCGGAGCTATCTTAAAAGATTATTTAGCCATTAATGATTTTGAGGTTACTTTAGCAAAGAACGGTATGGAGGGGTTTGAGAAATTCAAACGCGATACTTACAACTTATGTATTTTAGACGTAATGATGCCTTATAAGGATGGGTTTACTCTAGCCAAGGAAATCCGTGATAAAAATAAGGAAGTACCTATTATTTTTTTGACAGCAAAGTCAATGAAAGAGGACGTTTTAAAAGGATATAAAGTAGGAGCGGATGATTATCTAAATAAACCGTTTGACTCTGAAGTATTACTTATGAAAATTAAAGCCATCATTCATAGAAAATCTTCAGAAATTAAAACAGATAATACTAAATTTGAATTCCAAATTGGAAAATTCCATTTAAATTCAAAACTTAGATTCTTAACTTTTGAGAATGACGAGCCAATTAAACTTTCTCCAAAAGAAAACGAATTATTAAAAATGTTAGCTATTTACGAGAATGACTTAATGCCACGTGAGGTAGCATTAACTAAAATTTGGAGAGATGATAACTACTTTACTTCTCGTAGTATGGACGTTTATATCGCTAAATTAAGAAAGTACCTTAAACAAGACGAGAGTGTTGAGATTTTAAACATTCACGGTGAAGGATTCCGTTTAGTGGTAAAAGATAAAGAAGAATTAAAATAATACCTTCTTTAAAAGATAGACAGATATAAATTCCTCTGCTTAAGATAGGAGCAAAGGAGTTATCTAAACAATAAATAAAACGCTTATAGGTTAAACTTATAAGCGTTTTTTAATTCTTATATCTTGAATATAGAAGTATTATATAGGACTTATTTTTATTCTATAGCTCTAAATACGATAGGTAAAAAGAATTCACTAGCTACTGCTTGTCCATTTTCAATTTTAGGATGCCAATTAGGCATTTGTTTCAAACTCTGCATAGCTTGTGAAGCTAAGGCGTCATTTGTAGGGTTTATACTAGTTATATTAGTTACCTCTCCATTTGCTTCTACAGTAAATTTTAATATTATTCTCTGGGGACCATTCTTTAGATCATACTCAATGTTTTGCATAAGTAAATTGCGAAACTCTTGCATCCCACCTGGAAAACTTGGGTTTTGATCGCCTTGATTAAGAGTTGGAATAACTACCTCTGGGCTAGGCTGAGCAAGTATACTTAAGCAAGTTAGTGGCATAGCAATTGCAAAAGACAAAGTAATTAGCCATTTGTTTTTAAATGGCTTTTTGTTATTAAAGATCATATTTATGCGTTTTTTGGTTAATCGGAAGTAGAAGGAGCTACACAATTGGTTATGTTTATTTGTTGAACTTTGTTGTAATAATAGCTCTAGATATTCCTGGGTTAACTGCTTATCCTTGCTAAATGGAGCATCAGCTAAAAACTCATGATTTAAAGTAATTGCTCTTTGGTAGAAATAAAAAAGGGGATTTAACCAAAATAAAGCCTTTAATAGGTTTATTATTATAATATCAACAGTGTGTTTTTGTTTGATATGCTCTAGCTCATGTTGTATAATAGGATTAGCCCAGTTAAGTTCAATGTCTAGTGGGAGATAAATTGTGGAATAAAAGCTAAATGGGCTTTGGATTTGATTGGATATTGCAAAGCGTTGACCTTTTAAGTAAACGATGGTGCTTTTATTAGAGAGTTGGATTAAATGATAGATCTGATAGGCCAAATTAGCAAGTAAAATAGCACTGACAAGAACATATCCCCATAGTACAATACTTTCTAAAGGGAAACTAGCAGCTTGCCTTGTGCTTAAAGGTGTCAAACTAAGGTAGGTTGTCTCTTGTAATACTTCACTAGTAAGGGGAGTATTTATTTGTAATGGTATAATAAACCATGGACCAATTAAGGCTATAATAAGTGCGCTTAACAAATAATACCTTTTGAAGGTATGCACTGGTTTGTTTTCTAAAAACATGTAGTACATTACTAAAAACGCTAAAAGTAGAAGGGTAGACTTTATCCAATATACAATCATGGCTTTTGATCTTTAAGTTGTTGCTGTATGATTTTTTCCAGCTCTTGGAGCTCTTGGGTACTAAGTTTATTTTTTTTTGTAAAAAAACTCGCTAAGTTTAAGAACGAATCTTTAAAATGGTTTTTAACTAGTTGGCTTAAATGCACTTCAAAGTAATCCTCTTTTTTAATTAAAGAGGTATACTCCCTAGATGTACCATTGGTAGTATAGGTGATGAAACCTTTTTCATTTAATCGCTTAAGTAATGTAGATATAGTGGTTGGAGCTGGTTTAGGGTTTGGATATTGATTTACGATGTCCTTGGTATAAGCAGTTTTTAACTCCCATATGTATTGCATTAGTTGTTCTTCACTTGGTGGTAACTTGATCATTATGTATTATATTTTGTTGTTCTAATTTGCCTTGTTTATAATAGTTGGTTTGCGTCAATTCTCCTTTTGTATTATAAAGGAACCATATTCCCTGGTAGTAAAACCTGGATTGGGGACCAATGTGGCTAAAAAACCCTTGACCTTTGCGTTCTATTTTTCCATTGGGATGATAGTAATAAATGAGAACTTTGTTTTTTATAAAGCGCTCTTTTTTAACTAGCTTATTATTATGCTTTGTCTTCCAAGTACCTTTTTGTTCTCCCTTTTTGTCATATCTTCCTTTTATAATTTCGCTTAAATCAGGACTTAAGGTACTTCGGTAAACCCATTTTCCTTTTTTTTGGATGCCATCTCTTTGATTAATAGCACAGCTTTGTAAAAAGAGTACAACCATACTAAAAAAAATAAATCTAAATGTTTTCATATCTATGTTTGTAGTTGTTGTTCTACAAATATAGAATAAAAATGCATATAATATATAAAATTGTATACTATTTTAAACTTATGTCTGTTGTTTGTTTAGTAGTTTTGCATTAAGCTAGATAGTGGAAGGTTTTTGAAGTAGTTTTGTAAATGTACTTTTAAAGTTTTATTAGCATTTTTAAGCAGGTTAAGGATTTAAAAAGGGATATGTTTGTAGTATTCAAAAATAAAACCATTGTTAAACCAGCGATTTTTACAGAGTTCCCATTATAAGAAAATACAGTGCTATTTATGGATAGTACTTATTGTGTTTTCTACCATTGGCTGCTCTGCTAAACAAAATCTTGTGTTTTCTAGTTTTTCTTCTGTCAATAAACCATTAAGTGGAAGTAAAGCTCTTTCCCTTAATAACCAAGGAACAAGTTGTACAAGTTATTTGGAAAATGTCTCTTTAAGTTCTACTACAAATAGTATAAGGCTTAATAGTGGAAATTCCTTAGGTAGTAAGCCAGCTATGGTGATAGCCTATCCTTTGGCTATAGTAGCAGCTGGCTTATTTTATCGTACTTTTACAGTAGATAATAAACCTCCCTTATATGTGTTATTTCAAAAATTAAAGCTCTGTATCGTATTATAACTCACTATTTATAATATAATTTTAGTATATACCTTTTAATTTTTACTCATGCAGTACTTTAATAAGCAGTCCTATACGGCTGCTGGATTTTTTACCCTAGCTATTCGTTTAGTGGTGGGGTGGACTTATTTTTCCGCTTTTTGGAGACGTCTAGTTTTAGATAATAAACTAATAGAAACAGAAATAGGATATATTGGGGAAAAGTTTAATCACTTCTTGCCTAATGCACTGTTTATAAAACCCCTTATAGAACATCTGGTAACTCATCCTGAACAGTTATGGTGGGCTATGGCTATTTTTACTATTGTAGAGGCTATAGTGGGATTATTTATTATGCTTGGTCTATTTACCCGTTTAATGTCTGTTGGTGTAATGTGCCTAGCAATGGGTATTTTATTGGGCTCAGGATGGATTGGTACTACATGTTTGGATGAATGGCAAATTGGATCCTTAGGGGTTGCTACTGGATTTATTCTATTTTTAAGTGGAGGAGGGTATGGTTCTTTGGATCATTATTTCGAAAATAAAAAAGCGACTTTCACTCAAAATAAATTATTTGGTATAATAGGTTCGGGAGTTTTACCTATTAAACATCTAAAAACAGTTGTTTTTGTAGGTTCTTTTGCTATTTTATTTTTAACTCTTTATACCAATCAAGTTTTTCATGGTGGAGTTTATGGAACTTTACATAATAAAAGTGTACGACCAAAATTGGAGTTATCTCATGTTAGGGTGGATAATGACCAACTTTACTTCCAAGTGTATCGTACTCAAGGAGCCGACGTGTATGGTTCGTTTTTATTTGAAATAGCTCTTTTAGATGAGCAGGGACAGAAAATACAGATTTGGGATACTCAGGCGCTTTCCACGATGGATCCTTCTAGAATTGAGAACTTTTATGTGGCGAAAATTAAACCTGGAGCCCATAGTTTAATTATTCCATTAGGAGCCAAAGCGATGCTTAATTTACATATGGACAGTGGAGTCAAAGACAAGGCTAGAACATTACTATTGACTGATATTAGTGGTCTTCAGTGGACTCTAGATGTTAAGTAATCGATTTTAAAATAGAAAAGCCCCACCTAGAACTAGGTAGGGCTTTTTATTTTAAAGTAAAATATTTTGTTTTATTTCTTTTTTGGGGAGATAATCTTTACGTCTCCAAATACGATTGCTCCTTTAATGACACTTAAGATAACATCGTACAAGGCCGTTACAATCTGAAGTTTTAGTTCATCTTTTGTATGTAATAAACTAATTTCTCTAGCGGGTTTAGGGTCTTTGAACTCTATTAAATTGGTTTTGTCTTCTTTTGGAAGCATCATAGTGTGTAAATACGGTAAAAGCGTATAACCTAGACCTTCTTTAGATAGATTGATTAAAGTTTCGAAACTTCCGCTCTCAAGGGTAAAATGCCTTGAAGATTTTTCTAGAGTAGTACTACAAATATTAATAATACCATCTCTAAAACAGTGACCCTCTTGTAATAGAAGTAGATTTTCTAAATCTAAGTCCTCCGGTGTAATTTGATTTGGTAAATCTTTTTTGAATTCGGCAGGGATATAACCTACAAAAGGTTCATAATACAATACTTTCTCTACCATGTCTGCCTCTTGTAAGGGGGTGGCTACAATAGCAGCATCTAGATGGCCATTGCGCAACTTTACAAGTATTTCTTGCGTAGTATACTCCTCTATGATTAAATTTACCTTTGGGTATTTATTTAAAAAAGTTTTCAAAAACATTGGAAGTAGAGTAGGGCTAACTGTAGGAATGATACCAAGTTTAAAGACTCCTCCTACAAAACCTTTTTCTTGATCAATCAAATCTTTGATGCGATCTGACTCACTAACAATGGTTTTGGCTTGTTTTATAATAATTTCTCCTATAGAAGTTAGCTGTATTGGCTTAATACTTCTATCGAATATTAATACTCCTAATTCCTCCTCTAATTTTTGTATTTGCATACTTAAAGTAGGTTGAGTAACGAAAGTTTTTTCAGCAGCTAAAGTAAAGTTCTTATGCTCTGCTACTGCTATAGCATATATTAATTGTGTAATTGTCATCTTTATAAACCGATATAAGGCACAATTTACGGCAAAATTGCCGCATTTACCTCTCTATTGCTCTATTTTTTGTAGTTCCCTATAGTTCTTCATTAATCGCTTGATTAATAAACCATAAATGATTCGGTAGTAAACCCAAATAAAGCCGATAAATACCCCTAGGGTGACAAGGGTTACCCCTAAGCCGAAAAGATATTTTTCGCTGCTGTAGTTCTTACTAGCCAATACCTGCTGCATGATTATTAAAAAAAAGCAACAAGTAAAAACAATGTTGAAGTATATATAATAGTTTACTGTTCGTTTAGTTCGCAGTATCTGCTCCATCAAAATTCTAGTAGAACAAGCAGTTGATATTGCTTTAAAATTTTTATAGAAAAATCCTATAAATACAATGGAAACCACGCCTGATAATAGATCTATATTACTTAGAATCCAAAATATAACTTTATTGTCTATTTGATTAAAATCTTCCTGTCTCCAAGATATCTGAGAAAGAACATTTAAGACAATAAATTCTAATACACTTATGATTAAAATCCACTTTACTATAGAAGAGGATTTTTTGTGAATCATTTTGGAGATTTGCTCCTGAGACACCTTAGGGAAATCTTTTTGTTGATTCCAATGCTTTTTTAATAAATCTAGCTCCTTCATTCAATATAGCTCTTTTATGGATTTAGTAATTTCTTCAATTTACTTTTAATTCTATTCATCTTTACCCGGGCATTGACTTGGGAAATACCCAAGGTTTCTCCTATTTCTTGGTAATTTTTATCTTCTAGATACAGAAAAATTAAAGCCTTATCAATGTCATTTAATTGAGCAATAGTCTTATACATGTTTTTTAATTGCTCTTCTTCTTCCTCGTCATATTGTTGATATTCAAATTTGAATAAAAAGGAATCTATATCTGTGGTTTGAACTTGTTTGGTAGATTTTCTATATAAAGAAATAGCCGTATTTAACCCTACTCTATATGCCCAAGTAGAGAACTTTGAGTCACCTCTAAACTTGGGGTACGCATGCCAGAGCTGGATTGAAATTTCCTGGAATAAATCCTTATGCGCAGCATCATCGCTTGCATATAAACGGCAAATTTTATGGATAAGATTTTGATTCTTATCCAACTGGTCAACAAATTCTTTTTCTAGATCTGGATTCATATTCTATAAGACGAATAAAGAGGTAAAAAGTTACAATATAATTAAAAGTAATTTCCACTTCTATATATAATAAAGTACATACTACTAGTGTTTATGATCTAAATGATCTTGTAAAACCTGCATTTGCTCTGGTTCTAAGTGATTTATTTCTATGATTTTGCTGTTTTTATCTACAGCATATATAGTAGGTATACTAGTGGGGTAAAATGTATTGACTAATTTCTCTATTTCTTTAGCATGTAACCAATTATAATTTTCTTTTTCTATGTAATCTTGTAGTTCACTATCTTTTAAGTCAACACTAATAGAGATAATGTTTAAGGATTTATCCTTGTTTTTTTGGTGAAACTCCTTTAAGGTTTCTATGCGCTGTTGGCAAGCATCACACCAAGAGGCCCAAAAATGAAAAAGCGTTAATTCACTAGTATTATCCTTGGCACTCCAAAGTTGGTTATTAGTTAGCTGTACAGTCAACTGCTCAATAGTTTGCGTTTCTATACTAGAGGAAGGAGTACTTTTTTGCTGAATTATTCTATCTATCGCTACACCCATAGGACTTGCTTTGGCTTGTTTTGATAAAGAATTGTAATAATTCATGGCTTTTTGAGGTTCTATATTCTGTGCTTGTAGTTGTTGGTAGATAATAAATAAAGAAGCCATACTATTGGGGTATTTTGTGATTTGCTGATCTACTGTGGATTCTAAGTTAGAAACATATGTATTCCAAGTAGAGGTAAAGTTACTTTGCAAAGAGTCTATTTTTGCATAATTTGACTCCTGTACCGCATCTTCAAAGAGCTTCCCATTACGAGCTCTATACTCTTGAATAGTATTGGTTTGATTGGCCAAATTAGAAAGTAATTGACTCAGTAATTTATTCTCTTTATCCGAGGAAAAGTTATTTTCCCAAGCCTTGTCTAGATTGACAAAACCTTCTATATCTTCTTTATCTAAGACAAAAACGTTTTTTTGGCCCTCTAGGGTAAAGCTAGCAATGCTTTTTTGAACGTCATCGAGCTTAAAATGATAGTGTCCTTGTTTAGTATAAGCCGAATCAATGGTGCTATAGGTATTGGTAAGAGGATCTAAAATTTGTAAATAGGCAGTCTGTGCATTCTTAGAAGGAGTAGCTGTTTTAACGCGAATGTTAGTGGACTGGCCTAAGGTACTTATACTCAAAGAGCAACCTAATAGGGTAAAAAAAAGTGTTTTTACGGACATGATCTATGTTTAAATTGAAGTACTAATTTACTTAAAATTATTTACTAAGCTAAGTGTAGGATTAATGTTCTATGGTTTTATGTAAATCTAAAATAAATAGCTAAATCCATTTAGAAATCAGATATATAGCTGTAAAGAAACAGATAGAGGTATTTTATCTACTAGGTAATTGCCTTAATTAAATACCTACTCAAGGGATTCCCTTTTAAATTGTTAAGCTTTTTTACAACTCAAAGGTACCAAGTCTACTTCCTTACCAAGGTAAAGCAGGGGTGGAACCCCTGCAAGTTCACACTCTTTGTGGGATCAAGGATAACATATAAACTTTTAATTTTTAACAGAGAGTATTCATTGTTTTGTAGGGATCCAACCTAAATGGGTATGTTTAAAATTGTCCTTGTATTTTAACCCATAGCCAAGTATCCTATCCATAGCGCAGTGTCCAAATAATATAATACCAATTAGCATCATTACAGAATCTTCAAAGTAAAATCCTGCACTAAAAATAATAACAGCAAGTAATTTATGGTGGAAAATATTATAAAGGTATGCGCCTGTTTTGGCATTGAAACAATAACCTATCATCGATAGATCTGGCAATAGGATACATGCAGGGAATACCCACCAAGGATAATCTAAGTTGCTAAATAATACAATGGAAAGGAGAAAGTTGCCTAATTGTTCGAGTTTCAGAAGTTTATTCATGGTACTTACGTTTTAAAAGGCAAAGTTCTGCATCTTTAAAAATAAAATTCTTGACAAAAATCAAGGATTTATACTTTGTTGTTTTCTTATTCGACTGAAGGTTTCAGGTGTCATTCCTAGAATAGAGGCAATATATTGTAAAGGTACCTGGTTAAATAATGCTTTATTTTGTTCAAAATACAGTTGGTATCGCTCTTGGGCTGTTAGACATAAATGGGATAAAATCCTATTTTCCATCATTGCGAAACATTTTACAAGCAAGTTTTTTTCTATTTGATTCCATTTATTAAACTCTTTACAAAGTCTTTGATAATCTGTCTTTGTTATAGTAAATAGCTCTGTATCACAACAAGCTTGTATGTTCCATCGATTAGCTTGATTGAAAAAGAAGCCTTGTACTTCCGTGATTATGGAGTTTTCAGTAGAAATCCATTGCGTAATTTCTTTATTTTCACAATAAGTGTAGACTCGTAATATCCCTTTGTTTATGATGCTAAGTCTATCGCAAATTTTATCTTCGTAGGTGAAAAAGTCGTTTTTCTTCAGCTTTTCTATGGTAAAATAGCCATGAATTAATTCGAGTTCTTTATCGGTAAGTTGTCCGAAATATTCTTGTGCTAATCTTTTGAAGTTCTCCATGATACAATTTTAAATTATTGCGTGTCAAGAGTAAAGATACAAATTAACTAAACATAGTATTTTTATAATTAAAGTGGAACAGCAGTGTAGTTTTAAAATGTAGTTATCCAAAAGTTTTGACAAATAAGGTAGGTAGAGTGCTAAAAAGTAAAAGATTAGTTATAAAAAAAGGGGCTGTCTCTAAAGAAAAAGAGATAGCCCTATTTTTTTGCATTTTACTTCTGTGTGATTTTCGGTATTTTTCTAAATATGCGAAGCTCAGACATTGGAAAAATATATTTTCGGTATTTTGGTGTAAAAAGAGGCATTTTATGCCACTCTTTTTCTAATATTCTGTGCGATTGCCAATAATCCGAACTCTAA
>NZ_JBTXLS010000046.1:0-24077 GCF_054871665.1 Myroides sp. LJL115
GTTATCCTAAAGTGATGACAACCGATTTAGGGTGGTTATTGCAGCGGGGCTCACCTCTTCCCATTTCGAACAGAGAAGTTAAGCCCGCTTGCGCAGATGGTACTGCTAACCAGTGGGAGAGTATGACGCCGCCCTTCTTTTATAAAATCCTCAACATGTTTATGTTGGGGATTTTTTTTTGGAGTAAACTCAGAGTAATGAACTATAATGGTCAAGTTTTTGCATTATAATTTTAATCGCACAGTGCGTAGATGTTTGTAAAAAAAGACGTTAATTTGTATATTATTATTTAGAACAATAGATTATGGGAAATAATTTAAGGCGTAGACTTAAATGGGTAGGTTTAATTGGAGGTGGAGTAATAGTAGTTTTATTACTATTGATGTTTCTCTTGCCTAAAATTTATTCTGATGCTATCGATCAACAGGTACGTGTTTTACTTAAAGATAATGTAAAAGGGGATGTAGAATATGAAAAGATTGAGATTTCCTTTTATCGTAAATTTCCTTTCTTAACCGCTACAATGGATAAGCCTTCTTTACAGGGAGTTATTTTGGATTCAGCATTGGATGATAATTTATTTGAAGCAGAATCTATTAGTTTGGGAATAAATTTATTTGCTTTAGTACAGGGTAAATTAAACTTTGATAAAATTTACATTGATAAGCCTCTTGTATTTATTTATGTTAATGAGCAAGGTTTAGCCAATTATGATATTTTCTATGCTAGTGATTCTTTAGAACAAGACCAAGAAAAAGAGGATGAATTAGGTTTAAAGATCAATCGTCTTCAAATTAAAGATGCTGAAATTATTTATAATGATTTAGCTAGTGGACTTAGTTTTGTGGCCTCCGACTTTGATTATGTTGGAAGAGGAGATATGGATCAAGCGGTTTTTGATTTAAAGAGTGTGGCTCGTATTAACTCTTTCGATTTCAATTTTGAAGGAGTGCACTATATTAAGGAAAAACCAATCTTAGCTAAATTAGAAACTTTAGTTGATACAAAAAGTTTAACTTTTGGCTTTGAAAAAAACAGTATAAAAATCAAGGGTCTACCAGTAGATTTTAAAGGTCATTTTGGATTTATAGAATCAGGTTATGATATGCTTTTTGATGTTAAAACAGAGAAGGCTACTTTTGAAGAACTTCTTTCTGTTATTCCTCCAGAATATCAGCAATGGTTAGATAACACAGATATTTCAGGTCTTATTAGCGGTAAATTAGTTCTAGAAGGTAAATATGTTATTAGTGAAGGATTAAGTCCTAATTTAGACTTTAGCATGGTACTAGAAGATGGGTTTATACATAATAAGCAAGTAGATACTCCATTAGAAAAGTTAAATCTAGATATGCATTTCTCCATGCCTGGACTTAATATGAATAAGAATACTTTAGATATTAAAGCTCTTAATTTTGTTTTAGGGAAGAATAAATCAGATGTAGTTTGGAAAAGTACTGGACTTGATTCACTGTCTGTTGTATCTAAGATGGATATTAATATGGACCTAGGTTTATTTAATCACGCTGTGGGAATCAATGGTTTTCAAATGAAAGGTTTATTGGGTTTTACAGCAGATTTAGATGGAGTATTTCAAAGTCAAGATGTATATAGAAAGGTTCGCGGTAAAACAATACGCCATAAGAAGCTTTTAAGTGTTCCAAAGTTTGAGGTTAACACCTCTTTGAGTAATGGGTTTTTTAAATTCGCTTCGCTTCCTCAAGGTCTTAAGGGGATTAATTTCAAAATGAAAGCCCTTTCTAAAGATTCTAATTGGAGAAAAGCTTTTTTAGATATTAGTAGTCTAGAGCTTTTAGCTTTAGACAATGTTGTTCGTGGTAAATTCAAAGTAGACAATTTTATTGATTTTCCTGTAAATGGGGAATTAACAGCTAAAGTTGACTTGCTAAACTTAAAGGAGTTCATTCCTATCGAACACATGAATGTAGAAGGGCTTATCGATATTCATACAGATGTATCAGGAAACTTTTTACCTAAACAAAAAAAGTATCCGTTATTAAAAGCAGACATTAAAGTCTCTCAAGGTTATTTACAGTTAGCTAAAGTACCTGAATTGCCAATTGAGAATATCGATTTACACACAATTATTAATAGTGATACGGGTACTTTAAGTGGTATCAAAGTAGATATCGAACCTTTAGAGTTTAAGTTTGCAGGAGAAGAATTTAAGCTTTCTGCCAATCTATCCGATTTTACTAATTTAAATTATACCCTTAAATCCAAAGGTGTATTAAATATAGGAGACCTTTATAGAGTGTTTCCAATACCTGGTTTAGAAGTAACAGGCAAGGTTCAAACCAATTTATTTTTACAAGGTACCCAAGCAGATGTTAAGGCTGGAAATTTTGCCAATCTTAAGAACGCAGGGAAACTAAACGTAGAAGATATTGAGATAAAAAGTTCTTATCTACCAAAAACCTTTAGTATTAGCAGTGGGGTGTTTACCTTTTTTAGGGAGAAAATGAAGTTTGATAAGTTTAATGCTACTTATGGAAATTCTTCTTTTGACCTTAATGGTTATTTAACCAATGTGATTAGCTTCTTGACAAAGAAGGGTACTTTGCAAGGTAGCTTTAGCCTGAATACTCCCTTTTTAGACGTAGACGAGTTTATGTTAGTAACTTCTACGGATAAGAAAGAATTCACCTCTGAGCAGGAGCTAGAGGTTGCTATTAGTCAAGAAAAAATAGAAAAGGCTGTAATTCAAATTCCAAAGAACATGGAGTTAGAATTTAAGGCTGACGCAAAAAGAATAAAATACCTTACCTATGATATAAATGATTTTCAAGGAGACTTGAAATTTATGAAAGGGAAGGCTTTTTTAGAAGAAGCCGATTTTGAATTAATAGGGACTAAAGTACAAATGCAAGCTGCCTATGAACCTTTAAACTTAAGTTCAGCTATTTTCGATTATCATATTTCAGCTCAAGATTTTGATATTCAACGCGCCTATAAAGAAGTACCTTTGTTCAGAGAAATGGTTTCCATGGCAGAAAGTGCCTATGGTAAGGTTTCTTTGGATTACGCATTAAAAGGTAAGCTAAACAAAGATATGTATCCTATTTTACCAAGTATACAAGGTCAAGGTGTATTAGTATTAGAAGATATTCGTTTTAAAGGTTTTAAGTTACTAGGTGCCATAGCTGATAAGACGGATTCTAAAGCGATGGAAAAAGCTAATGTATCTCAGGTAGACATTTTCTCTAGCATAAGTAATAACGTGATTACTATAGATAGAACTAAAATGAAGATGGCAGGGTTTCGTCCAAGGTTTGAAGGACAGGTTAGCTTAGATGGTAAGATCAATATCGGATTACGTTTGGGACTACCCCCTTTGGGATTAGTTGGAATTCCAATGAAGATTACGGGTACTTCTGAAGATTTTGATATTAAATTAGGTAAGTATCGCCCAAGTGAAGTATTAGGTGGTTCTACTAAATATGATGAAGAAGATGAATTAGAAGATGAGATACAAGAAGAACTCGAGCATAGTGAGGAGAAAACCCAAGAAGAAATAGAACAATTAGCAGTATAGTATTGGTATTTATACCAATACTTTAAAGCAAGCACAAATCACAATGATATGGTAGTACAAACTAAATTTTCGCAAGAACAAATCGATCTATTACATAGTGAACTAGATAGAGAGAGCTTACGTGTGTTGCAAGCAAGCAATAATGCAGATCTTGCTATTTTGTCTCAAGTATGTAGTGAAGTTGACCCTTGTGATGACATGGTTAAATTATTAATAAAGCGACTTTATGCTACTGTTAGTGATCCTAAACGCCCAGGAGTTGGTATTGCTTCTCCTCAAATAGGCATTAGTAAGAGAGTGTTTTTAGCCCAAAGATTTGACAAAAAAGATAAGCCATTTGAGTTTTTTGTAAACCCTGAAATTACTTGGTATAGTACTGTACTACGTCTAGGAGAAGAGGGATGTTTGTCTATTGAAAATATCTATGAAAAAGTATATAGAAGTATGGCCATTGAGATAACCTATTTTGACTTAGAAGGTAAAAAATATAAGGAAATCATAGAGGGTTTTACTGCAGTTATCTTACAACATGAAATGGACCATTTAAATGGAATTTTATTTCCTTTAAGAGTAGAACAAGATAAAGATAAAGATATTATTGCCGCTAGTGAGCAAGATGAGTTGTTTTATTTCAAGGAAAATAGATTAAGTAGATAAAGCTTACTTAAAGAAATATATAAGGTACACTATAAAGATTATTATTTATAGTGTACTTTTTTTTTGCATTTTTTAATCAACTTTTAAATTGTAAATTTAAAGTTAAAAGCAAAAATATGGAATTCGATTACTTTGAGAAGATTCGCCAAATTAGAACGGGGATAAGGTTTTACAGTGAGCTACTTATTGAGGCTTCCTGGAATATGTGGAATATTAAAACACGTATAGGTATTTTTTTCTTTTGCTTGCTTTTTTCTTTAGCAGCTACCTATTTTTTAACTCCAGATGTATTTAGTGAGGCGCAAGAATATACGTTGTTCATTTTAATTTTTTCCATTTTACTTTGGGCCTCTGAAGCAATAGCTCCCTTTGCTGTTGGTATTATGATTATTGGTTTCTTGGTCTATACCATGGGAAATGCTCAAGGAGCTACGATTTCCTCGTCCGATATTTTTGATACTTGGTCCGATAGTGTTATTTGGATTTTTTTAGGAGGATTTTTCCTATCTGAAGGAATGCGTAAGACAAATTTAGATTTATCCTTGTTTAAAAAAACGATTTCTATTTTCGGCTCTAAGCCAAATACGCTGGTTTTAGGTATTATTATAGTTACATCCATCCTTTCCTTGATTATATCCAATACAGCCACTGCAGCTATGGTATTGGCTTCAGTAATGCCCTTGATCGAACGACAAGGAAAAGATTCTCTTATGTCAAAGGCAATTTTAGTAAGTATACCCGCTGCTGCAACATTTGCAGGAATGATCAGTATGGTCTCCTCACCTCCTAATCTTATAGTGGTTAATACCTTAAACAGTAAAGGCTTTAATATAGGTTTTAACGAGTGGTTTGTCTTAGGATTTTTACCAGCTACTTTATTATTGATACTTTTTTGGTTTGCAGTAGTTAAAAAGTATACCTCTAAAGTAAAAGGTTTAGATGTTTCCTTTGTCAATCAAGCCTTAGAATTAACTAAACCTATGCGTTTACAGCGCCTAATAGTTTTGACTATTCTTGTAGTGACAGTAGGTATGTGGATGTTTGGACATAGGTTAGATATTCCTACTGCAGGGGCAGCAATGGTTCCCATTATGTTTCTCCCTATGTTTGGTATAATTAAAGGTGAGGATGTTAGGAAGTTACCTTGGGATACCTTAATGTTAGTGGCAGGGGGATTAGCTTTAGGTTTAGCAATCAAAGAACTTCTAGCACCTTATTATTCCAGTTTTCTAGCAGGAATGGAATTTAATACCATTTGGCTGATGATTATATTTGCTTTAGTGACTGTACTTTTTTCCAATATTATGAGTAGTACAGCAACCGCAACAATTATTATTAATATTGCTGCTATTATTTTACCTGCTAATCAATTATTACCTGTGGGAATAGTTATTGGACTATGTTCTTCTTGTGGATTATTCTTACCTGTTTCTACTCCTCCTAATGCCATTGTTTATGGTACAGGTTTATTAAAGCAAAAGGATTTTATACTAGGAGGCTTTTTCGGCGCTATCGTAGGGACAATACTTATTATTCTTTGGGTGCTTTTTTTACAGTATTTTACTGATTTTTTCTCTAGTTTATAGCCTAAACACGATCTGGATAATCACTTATTATACCATCTACTTTTAGATTCTTAATATAAGAGATATCTTTTTTAGAGTTAACCGTATAGGCTAATACTTTTAAGTGGTGGTCTTGAATATATCTAACATTATCTTGGTTTAATGTTTTATAATGGGCATGGATTGCCTTTGCTTTTAACTCTTTTGCAATTGGTAGAGCTAAAATTGGATCTCCTTGGGTTAATACTGCCAAAGGAATGTTTTCTAGCATAGTGCTAAGTTGTTCTAATTGTAACCAATCAAAGCTGGAGATGATAAAGTTATTTGGTGTATATCCTTGTTTGAAGAAGTAGTCTAACAAACTACAGAGTTCTTTTAAAGAGTCTGTTGCCTTTATTTCTATATTTAGAATAGCTTTTTTATGGATAATCTCGATGACCTGTTGTAGGGTGGGAATTTTGTAATTATCTCCAAGGGTGAATTGTTGTAGTTGCTCCAAATTAAAATCAGATAGTAAAGCATCTTTACCTGTTAATCTATTTAAGTTAGAATCGTGATAAACTACTAATTTATTATCTGCTGTTTTATGAATATCAATTTCTATCATAGAACACTTTAGCTCTAAAGCTTTTTCAATTGACTCTATGGTATTCTCCATGATATAGCCTTTAGCTCCTCTATGTCCAACCCTAAGCATATTTTATATTGTAAATGTTATACCTTAAATATACTTTAATATTTTATACATAAAAAAAGCCGAATACAAAAAAGTATTCGGCTAGTATATATTTATTTTTCAGGTGTACCATATAGGTCAAACTCTGTAGCTTCATCGATTACGATATTTGCAAACTCACCTATTTTTAGATAATGTTTGCTTGCATCGATTAATACTTCATTATCTACATCTGGGCTATCAAACTCCGTTCTTCCAACAAAGTAGTTTCCTTCTTTTCTATCGATAATACAACGGAAAGTCTTACCTATTTTTTCTTGGTTTAACTCAAATGAAATTTGCGCTTGGATCTCCATAATTTCATTTGCTCTTTGTTGCTTCACTTCTTTAGGAACGTCATCCTCTAAAAGGAAAGCATGTGTATTTTCTTCATGAGAGTATGCAAAACAACCTAATCTTTCAAAACGCATTTCCTGTACCCAATCTTTTAAGATTTGGAAGTCTTCTTGTGTTTCTCCAGGGTAACCTACAATTAGCGTAGTACGAATTGCCATACCAGGAACAGCTTGTCTAAATTCTTTTAGAAGTTTTGTTGTCTTAGCTTGTGTAGTACCTCTACGCATTGATTTTAGAATGTTATCTGAAATATGCTGTAAAGGAATATCAATATAGTTACAGATCTTAGGCTCACGTTGCATTAACTCTAAAACATCCATAGGGAATCCTGTAGGGAAAGCATAATGAAGACGAATCCATTCGATTCCTTCTACTTTAGCTAAGTTTTCAAGTAATTCTGCTAAGTTTCTTTTTTTGTATAAATCTAAACCGTAGTAAGTTAAATCTTGGGCAATTAAGATTAATTCTTTAACACCATCTTTAGCTAAGTTCTGCGCTTCTTTAACCAACTTTTCAATTGGTTGTGATACGTGTTTACCTCTCATTAATGGAATTGCACAGAAACTACAAGGACGGTCACATCCTTCAGCAATTTTTAAATATGCATAGTTTTTAGGAGTAGTAGTTAAACGTTCTCCTAATAATTCGTGTTTGTAATCAGCTCCTAAAGCTTTTAAAAGATTAGGTAGATCTGTTGTTCCAAAAAACTGGTCAACATTTGGAATTTCTGTCTCTAAGTCTGGTTTGTAACGTTCCGACAAACATCCAGTTACAAAAACTTTATCTACAATTCCTTGCTCTTTTTTATCAACATATTCTAATATAGTATTTACAGATTCTGCTTTAGCATTATCAATAAAACCACAGGTGTTAATTACTACAATATTAGCCTCATCATTTTGAGCCTCATGTGTGACATCTTTCCCACTAGCTTTTAATTGTCCCATTAATACTTCACTGTCGTAAACATTTTTAGAACAACCTAGTGTAACTACGTTAATTTTATTCTTTTTTAAAGTTTTGGTTCTCATTTATTTAAAAAAATTGGAATGCAAAAGTACATCTTTTTAGTAACATACCCCAAGCTTTAATATAATTATAAGAACTCTAAATGTTATTCAAATCCTTTCTAATTAATAGCTTATAAAAATAAAAAAAGCAGAGAAGTTTACCTTTCTGCTTTTATATATGGTTAGAGTTTAAATATTCCACCAAATACGATGATTGTTTGACCAAACCAAAAGTTATGTTTTGCTTTATCGGCTTTACTAGCTGTTGTTCTAACATCGTACATATTGATGTATCCTCCTTTTAATTCTCCTTGTATAAAAAAGTGTTTTAGGAAAGTGATGTTTAAACCTGCTTTAGCAGAAAAACCTACCCCTGAAACATGGAACTCATCGTATCTTTCTTTACCCAGTAAGGTAGTGTTGGTTTTTGGAAACACAATACCTGTACCAACTCCTTCTGTTATATTAATCTGTACCACGTCTGTATTTCTAATTCCAAATAGTTTAGAAATATCATCTACTCGGTTTATTTCAATATTAACATAGTTCAGACCATCGGTATGTTCAAATTGTAAAAACTCTTCTGTAAGTAAAAGTTGATCTGGGTGCCCAGGAACTGTTTCTCCAAAGGTGTTATCTCCCATATTAGGGTAGTAACCTGTAAAGTTTACAATTTGATTTTGAGACATCACATACTTCATGTGATCTACTCCAAAGGAAATGTTGTATTTATCCGTGAAGAAATAACCAACCCTTAAGTTAGTTTGTGGAATGGTCATTCTAGCTGGGTTTATATAGTCTACATGCCAGCCTTTTGGTTTGTCATGTGCCCTTACGTCTTTTAAAGTGAAGTCATAGTCATCCCCTTTAAAACGAATATCAGAATTGGTAAAGTACCCTCTGTTTCCACCCCAATAAATGTAGAATTTACCTTTATTTGAAGCAGTATAACGCATTGGTGTTGTTACCATTTCTTGAGCCATAGCCATTGAGCTAATAAGTAAAGTAAATACAGTAAGTACTTTTAAAATATACTTCATATGATAATGGTTTTGTTTGAAACTTTATGAGGTGCAAATATAATATAAAAAAATCTCTTTATCGGTTTATCGGATAAAGAGATTTTTTTGTAAAATATTTTTGTTAATTTAGAAGATTTACTTCTAAAAATACATAGTATAAGTAAGATTTACGGTGTTTTCTTTTGTTTTTATTTTAGCATAATTATAAAGGTTATTTACCGTCATATCTACTAAACTGGTTTTATATTCTTGAGCGGAATGTCCATAAGCTAAATCAAGTCTAGATACTCCAAAGTCATAACCTAAACCAAAAGAGAAACTATTAAGGTCCCCTAGGTACTGAAAATCTTTATATGGACTTTGTACATAGCGGTATCCACCACGTAAACTAAATTGTTTTATTTTATATTCTGCACCAACGCGTACTTCACTAGAGCTGGTTAATGAGCTAGTTAAAGTTTGGTTGATATTTTGGTATAAAGGATCTTTAGTTGGGCTAAATTTATTTTTACTGTAGTCTACTAGAGTATAGTCTACGCTGATAAGTGCTCTTTTGAATAAAATGTAAGCTAAACTCGCTGTATATTTAGAGGGAGTTTTAAGTTTGTATTTATCATATACATTCACCAGGTTAGGATAAATTACCGAAGAAGTATCATTTGTAAAAGCTGTAACTATACCTTGGGACAACTCATCATGGAGGGTGAACCATGTTGGAGATTCATAGGCAAGTCCAGCTCTAAAATTATCCGTTACTTTTGCAATTGCTCCAATATTAAATGAAAATCCATTCCCATAAGTGTATAAATAGTTATCAAAACGTATAGATTCTGTACTTTGATTGATAGAAGTGTTCTGTATTGCGGCACTATTTTGGGTATAATCTACCGTGTGTAAGTTTACATTTGCTCCAACATAAAATCGCTGGCCTAATTGTCCAGCAAAGTTAGCACTGAAAAAACCTTTATTTCCACCGGTTTGAATTACTCTTCCTTGTTGATGGGGTAAGTTTTGATTGTAGTTAGCGCTATACAAACCATCTTGTCCATTCACAGGAGAGATTAATCCACTTTGATAGGCTAAAAATGCTTGCTGTGCAGCTAATCCTCCAAAATACCCCGCTTTATCATAACCTTGAGTAATGGAGTTAGATGAAATATAATCTAAAGGTACTTTATTAGAGTTGGCAACATCTAGAAAGTAGTCACCTATAGAATTTACATTTCCTGTACCATTAAATTTGATATTGTTTCTGTAGTTTTTAGTATTTTGGTAGTTAATCCCAATAGAAAACTTTCGAAGCAAGGAATTGTTGTTATTGCTATTGAACACAAATATCGCACCTAGTTGACCAATGTCAATGCCTGAGTATTTATCTGAGTCGTTATTTCCTAAATAGGTAGATTTATTGCTTTTGTCGTCAAAAAACATACTAAATGAAGCGGAATTAAAATTCGCTAAAGCACTTCCGGCAGGGTTAATTTGCAATGAGGATACATCTGCTCCAACTGCACCAAATGCTCCACTCATTGCTTTAAACCTTGCAGTACCATTTAAATCAGATTGGTTATAGCGCATTACATCATGTGCTGACATCTCTTGTGCTTGTATAACACTACAAGTAAGTAATAAACTAAAAAGAGTAATTATATTTTTTGTCATGAATTATATTTTAACATTAAAGCACTATCTTCTATATCCGCCTGAACCAGAGCTACTTCTTGAAGAGGAACTAGAGCTGCTTCTTGAAGGCATACTACTTGCTCTATTATAACTACTATTAGAAGTGCTAGGTCTATTATAGTTAGTATTACCACTCGGTCTATTGTATCCACTATTAGAACTACTCGGTCTATTGTATCCGGAATTACTACTCGGTCTAGTGTATCCAGAATTGCTACTCGGTCTAGTGTATCCAGAATTGCTACTCGGTCTAGTATATCCGGAATTGCTACTCGGTCTATTGTATCCACTATTAGAACTACTAGGTCTTGTATAAGTATTGTTTATACCACTTCCTGGTCTTTGATAGGTTCCACTAGAGCTACTCGATCTGGTGTATGGTCTGTAAGCAGGGGAGGAGGAATTATTTGTATATCCTGATCTACTATAATTATAGGTTCCTCTATTACCTGAAGGTCTTGTTGTAGGTACATAATAAGGACGGTGATAGTATGGGTATCCATAATATCCTCCATAATAACCAGGATATCCCCAGGAGAAACCAAATCCCCAAGATGGGCCATACCAAGGGTTATACCATGAATCATACATATATCCATAGCCATACCATGGGCTATACCAAGGATAACCATAATTTTGGTTATAATAGTTAATGCTTATTGAGTTAGGTTCACTCCCCCATGGTCCATAGGTAGTGGATGAAACAGTTTGAGAATTTGTTAAGCTATCTATGGTTGGAGTATAATAAGCGTTTACATCGGTAAAATATTCTAAATTATCCTGTAAATCAGTAAAATAACCGGAATAGAATTCAGCGTGATTATTTTGATCTACATTATTATTGTAGCCATAAGTACCATCGTCGTAGTAGGAAGTATTATGGTAGGAACCACATGAAACTGTAAAAGTTGCTATAGAGACTATCATTAGAATCTTGGTCCAATTGATCCTGTTTTTTACTTTTGTTTTCATTTCCGTGCTTTTTTAATTGTTGGTAAGAACAAATTTAGTTAGATTTGTCGTATTATTATAGTTAATTAAGAGTTAAACAATTTAACTGCTAATATATTAAAAATGAGCAAAAACATTACTAAAAGGAGTGAGGATTATTCCAAGTGGTACAATGAACTTGTAGTGAAGGCTGATTTAGCTGAAAACTCGGGTGTACGTGGATGTATGGTTATAAAACCTTATGGTTATGCCATATGGGAAAAAATGCAAGCAGAGCTTGATAAGAAATTTAAAGAAACAGGACATCAAAACGCTTATTTCCCCTTATTTATCCCTAAATCTTATTTTAGTAAAGAAGCTAGTCACGTAGATGGCTTCGCTAAAGAATGTGCAGTAGTTACACATTATAGATTAAAGACTTCTGAGGATGGTAAGAGTATTGAAGTGGATCCAGAGGCAAAATTAGAGGAAGAACTTATTGTTCGTCCAACTTCTGAAACTATTATTTGGGATACTTATAGAAAGTGGATTGAGTCTTACCGTGACTTGCCAATTTTGGTAAATCAATGGGCTAACGTTGTTCGTTGGGAGATGAGAACTAGATTGTTTTTAAGAACAGCTGAGTTCTTATGGCAAGAGGGGCATACAGCTCATGCAACTAAACAAGAGGCAATTGCAGAAGCAGAACAAATGCTAGATGTATATGCTGATTTTGCACAAGACTTTATGGCTATACCAGTTGTAAAAGGATATAAAACTGAGAATGAAAGATTCGCTGGAGCAATCGAAACATATTGTATTGAAGCTTTAATGCAAGATGGTAAAGCGCTTCAAGCTGGGACTTCTCACTTTTTAGGGCAAAACTTCGCAAAAGCTTTTGATGTAAAGTTTACAAGTCAAGAAGGAAAGCAAGAGTTTGTATGGGCTACTTCTTGGGGAGTAAGTACTCGTTTAATGGGAGCATTAATTATGACGCACTCGGATGATAACGGATTAGTATTACCTCCAAACTTAGCACCAATACAAGTTGTAATTGTACCAATTCATAAAACAGAGGAGCAATTAGAGCAAATCAAAGCAAAGGTTAAAGAAGTAACAGATAAATTTAAAAAATTAAATATTTCTTTTAAATTCGACGATCGTACTGGATTCAAACCAGGATGGAAGTTTGCAGAATATGAAATGAAAGGTGTACCTGTTCGTATTGCAATTGGACCAAAAGATTTAGAAAATGGAACTTTTGAAGTTGCAAGACGTGATAATCTAACTAAGGAGATTGTTGCGGAAGCTGCTTTAGTAGAACATATTCAAGATTTACTTGAAGATATTCAGAATAATTTATTTACTAAAGCTTTCGATTACCGTAAAGAACACACTACAGAGGTGGATACTTTCGAAGAATTTAAAGATGTTTTAGAAAATAAAACTGGATTTGTTTCTGCTCACTGGGATGGTACAATTGAGACAGAAGAGAAGATTAAAGAATTAACTAAAGCTACAATTCGTTGTATTCCAATCGATAGGAAATTGGAGCAAGGAGTTTGTATATATAGTGGTAAACCTTCTCAAGGTAGAGTACTATTTGCAAAAGCATATTAATTTAATTTTTTTTTGTTTTTCTCTTGCGGATATGAAAAAATATTGTAGTTTTGCATCCGCATTAGATAAACAAAAGGGTCCGTTCGTCTAGGGGTTAGGACGCCAGGTTTTCATCCTGGTAACAGGGGTTCGATTCCCCTACGGACTACAAAGCTTCGCATAAGCTTTTTTATAAAATGCACGGTCCGTTCGTCTAGGGGTTAGGACGCCAGGTTTTCATCCTGGTAACAGGGGTTCGATTCCCCTACGGACTACAAAGCTTCGCATAAGCTTATTATAAAATGCATGGTCCGTTCGTCTAGGGGTTAGGACGCCAGGTTTTCATCCTGGTAACAGGGGTTCGATTCCCCTACGGACTACAAAGCTTCGCATAAGCTTATTATAAAATGCACGGTCCGTTCGTCTAGGGGTTAGGACGCCAGGTTTTCATCCTGGTAACAGGGGTTCGATTCCCCTACGGACTACAAAGCTTCGCATAAGCTTATTATAAAATGCACGGTCCGTTCGTCTAGGGGTTAGGACGCCAGGTTTTCATCCTGGTAACAGGGGTTCGATTCCCCTACGGACTACAAAGCTTCGCATAAGCTTATTATAAAATGCACGGTCCGTTCGTCTAGGGGTTAGGACGCCAGGTTTTCATCCTGGTAACAGGGGTTCGATTCCCCTACGGACTACAAGAGAAAAATAGTATAGACTTAATAAAATATTTAAACGAAATGGCAAATCATAAGTCAGCTTTAAAAAGAATTAGAAGTAACGAAAAGAAAAGAGTATTAAACAGATATCAACACAAAACGACTCGTAATGCTATCAAAGCTTTACGTATGATCGAAGATAAAGTTGAAGCTGGAGAGAAATTAACTGTAGTAGTTTCAATGATTGATAAATTAGCTAAGAAGAATATCATTCATGCAAACAAAGCTTCTAACTTAAAATCAAAATTAACAAAACACGTTGCTACTTTATAATTAGTAGAAGTTTTAAGTTATCAAACAAAGAAAAGCCCTCAAATAATTGAGGGCTTTTTTTTGTAGATATTCAAAGATATAGATATAGTTGTGTAACTGTGAGTATGTAAAAGCTTATCGTGTACTTTAAGATAGGTTATGCTTTAAATCACTTCGTTTTTAGATACTTAATACAAAGAAGTGTTATTTAATCGTTTTGCTTTTAGGGTTAATGATTTGTCCTTATTATTTATTTTTTACATATAGTTTGTTGAATGTAGTTGTTTTTGAGATTATCTAAATAGAATGTATAAATTTGATTAATTAATCCTAAGTCTTATTAAAAAAGTTATTGAAAGGATATTTTGTAAAATTAAATTTAAAGTTTTGATAAAAAGTAGTACATTTGCACAACGAAAGTTGTGTCTTTTTTTAATCTAGTTGAAAGCTGATTTTTTCTAGAGATAGACATGATATAAAGTTTTTAAAAAGAATATTGTATAAACAATACTTATATGACAACAATTAGGAATATTGCTATTATTGCACACGTTGACCACGGTAAAACTACTATGGTTGATAAGATTTTACACCACTGTCAATCTTTTCGTGAGAACGAAAGTACAGGAGAGTTGATTTTGGATAATGAGGATATCGAAAGAGAAAGAGGTATTACAATTACTTCTAAGAACGTTTCGGTAGAATATAAAGGGACGAAAATCAATATTATTGATACTCCTGGTCACGCGGATTTCGGTGGAGAAGTAGAGCGTGTTTTGAACATGGCTGATGGTGTTCTTTTAATTGTGGATGCTTTTGAAGGACCAATGCCTCAGACTCGTTTCGTACTTCAAAAAGCAATTGATTTAGGGTTAAAACCTTGTGTTGTTGTAAATAAAGTCGATAAAGAAAACTGTACACCTGAAGAAGTTCATGAGAAAGTTTTTGACTTAATGTTCGAACTAGGTGCAGAAGAGTGGCAAATGGATTTCCCAGCTGTTTATGGATCTGCTAAGAACAATTGGATGTCTACAGATTATAAGCAACCTACGGATTCTTTCGAGCCATTATTAGACATGGTTCTTGAGCATATCCCAGCTGCTAAAGTAAACGAAGGAACTCCTCAAATGTTAATTACTTCTTTAGACTATTCTACATTTACAGGACGTATTGCTATTGGGCGTTTACAACGTGGTGTTTTAAAAGAAGGTATGAATATATCTTTAATTAAACGCGATGGTAGTATTGTAAAGAGTAAAATTAAAGAAGTTCATACTTTTGAAGGTTTAGGACGTAAGAAAGTAAAAGAAGTTCACGCTGGTGATATTTGTGCTGTAGTTGGAATCGAAGGATTCGAAATTGGAGATGTTATTGCTGATTTTGAAAATCCAGAGGCTTTACCTACTATTACAATTGATGAGCCAACAATGAGTATGTTATTTACAATTAATGACTCTCCATTCTTTGGTAAAGAAGGTAAATTTGTTACTTCTAGACACGTTAAAGAACGTTTAAATAAAGAATTAGAGAAAAACTTAGCTTTACGCGTTAAAGAAACGGATAGTGCGGATAAATTCATGGTTTTCGGACGTGGAGTTTTACACTTATCAGTTTTAATTGAAACAATGAGACGTGAAGGATATGAGTTACAAATTGGACAACCACAAGTAATTATCAAGGAAATTGATGGTGTTAAATGTGAACCAATTGAAGAGCTTACAATTGATATCCCTGAAAACTTATCTGGTAGAGCTGTAGAATACGTTTCTTTGAAAAAAGGAGAGATGACTTCAATGGAGCCAAGAGGAGAGAGAATGATCATTAAATTTTTAATTCCTTCAAGAGGTATTATTGGTTTAAGAAATCAACTTTTAACTGCAACTGCAGGTGAGGCTATCATGTCACATAGATTCTTGGAGTACCAACCATTCAAAGGGGAAATTGCAGGACGTCAAAATGGTTCTTTAATTTCTATGGAAAATGGTAAGGCGATTCCTTATTCTATTGATAAATTACAAGATCGTGGTAAATTCTTTGTTGATCCAAACGAAGATATTTATGAAGGACAAGTAATTGGAGAAAACTCAAGAGGAGACGATATGACAGTAAACGTTACTAAAACTAAGAAGTTAACCAACGTTCGTGCTTCTGGTACAGATGACAAAGCGCGTATTGTTCCTGCTATCAAGTTCTCTTTAGAAGAAGCTTTAGAATACATTCAAAAGGATGAATACTGTGAGGTAACACCTAAGAGTCTACGTTTAAGAAAAATCTACTTAAAAGAGACAGATCGTAAGCGTAATAAAATAAACTAGTAATAGTACAAGAAAAAGGGTTGACTAATATAGTCAGCCCTTTTTTATTATATATCATTTGTAAGTACAGGCATAGGGATAATAATATTTTGATTTTCAATAGTAGGTATTTCGAGCAAAAAGAATTTTAATAATTTTTTGATAAAGCGAGATTTCTTACCTATTTAGGAGGGATTTCTACTATTTTTTACTTGTAGGTAGGTTTATAGAAATTGTGAAAAATAGAATAAATTTTAAAATAAAACAGCCTTAATCGGATAATTTATCTAGAAGTTATGCACTAAAGAGTTGTATAGAACAGTAGATTTTAATAGTTTGATAATTTTATTTTATTTTATAATAAGTCCAAAATATTATTAAATTTGTAATAAGAAATAGAAATCACAACCTTAGGTTATAAATATGGCAAAGTTCGAATTGAAATTACCCAAGATGGGTGAGAGTGTTGCTGAGGCAACAATTACAAATTGGTTGAAAAATGTAGGAGATGTTGTAGAGGCGGATGAGACTGTATTAGAGATAGCAACAGATAAAGTGGATAGTGAAGTTCCAAGTGAGGTAGCGGGTACTATTGTAGAAATTTTATTTCAAGTAGACGACGTAGTTCAAGTTGGGCAAACTATTGCAATAATTGAAACACAAGGTGGAGAGCCAGCTAACGCTAGTTCAGCGGGATCTGATGTTGTACAAGCAAGTGTTCAAATAGAAAAAAGTGTTGCTGCTGCTCAAGAATCAGTAAAAGAAATCTCTTTTTGTGATTCAGATAAATTCTATTCTCCATTAGTGAAAAATATTGCTAAGCAAGAAGGACTTTCTTTGGAAGAATTAGAAGCTATTAAGGGTAGTGGTAAAGATGGAAGAATTACTAAGTCAGATATCCTTACTTATATTAAAGATAAATCAAGTGCACCTGTAGCTACACAAAAAGTAGAGCAAGCAGCAGTAGCGGCTACTCCAGCTGTAAAAGCAGCTCCGGTTGCGAAGGCAGCTCCAGTTTCTGTGAATGGTCAAGATGAAATTATTGAAATGGATCGTATGCGTAAGCTTATTGCTCACCACATGGTTCAATCTATTCAGACCTCTGCTCACGTTCAATCTTTTATTGAAGTAGACGTTACTAATATTGTAAATTGGAGAAATAAACATAAAAATGCTTTTGAAAAAAGAGAAGGAGAGAAATTAACTTTTACTCCAATTTTTATGGAAGCAATTGCAAAAGCATTGAAAGAATTCCCAATGATGAATATTTCAGTAGAAGGAGATTATATCATCAAGAGAAAGAACATTAATTTAGGAATGGCCGCGGCTTTACCAAACGGTAACTTAATTGTTCCTGTTATAAAAAATGCAGATCAATTAAACTTAGTAGGAATGGCTAAAGCTGTAAATGATTTAGCAGTTCGTTCTCGTAGTGGTAAATTAAAACCAGATGATACTCAAGGAGGAACTTATACAGTGACTAACGTGGGTACTTTTGGAAGTGTGTTTGGTACACCAATCTTAAATCAACCACAAGTAGGTATTTTAGCTTTAGGAGCTATTCGTAAAGTGCCTGCAGTAATCGAAACACCAGAAGGAGACTTTATTGGTATTCGTCAAAAAATGTTCTTATCTCACAGCTACGATCACAGAGTAGTAGATGGTGCTTTAGGAGGACAATTCGTACAAAGAGTTGCTCAAATTCTAGAAGCTTGGGATATTACAAGAGAAGTGTAATCAAGATAGATTTTATACAACATTATAAAGAGCCAAAGGAATACTTTGGCTCTTTTTTTTTGGTATATATTAGCTAATATAAACTTTAATATGAAAATAGTTTTAAACTGGAGTACAGGTAAGGATGCAGCTTATGCTTTATATGAATTAAACAAAGATCCACAGAATCAAGTAGTGAAATTACTCACTACCATAAGCTTAGAGCACCAAAGGGTTTCTATGCATGGAATAAGTGTTGAAGTTTTAAATCGACAAGTAAGTAATCTAGGATTGCCATTAGAGATTTGTTCTATTTCTAGTTCCATCACCATGGAGGAGTATGAACAAAAAATGACAAATACTTTGATGGAAATGACACGCCAAGGTATTTACCATAGTGCTTATGGAGATATTCTTTTGGAGGATCTAAAAGTGTTTCGAGAACAACAACTAGAGAAAGTTAACATGAAAGGAATTTTTCCAAATTGGAAAAAAGATACTAGACAATTACTTATAGAGATGATTGAATCTGGAGTCAAGACAATGGTTATTTGTGTTAACGAAGCTTATTTAGATAAAAGTTTTTTAGGTAGAGTAATTGATATGCAATTTTTAGAAGATCTACCTAGTAATGTGGATCCTTGTGGTGAAAATGGGGAATACCATAGTTTTGTTTTTGATGGACCTATGTTTGTTAAACCTGTCGACTATCAAGTTGGTCAAGCTATTTATAAGCAATATCCAAAGCCTGAAAGTGAATCTAGTTCATCGGAGCAAAACTATGGTTTTTGGTTCTTAGAAATTTTATAAGCCTTTATTATTCTGCTTGAAATTTTGTGCTAAGTAAAGTAGGCACAGGAGTAACTTTGTTAGTAGCATAATCAAAAGTAACCATACCTGTTTTTACCTTTGCAATAGTTTTATCTTTACATGATACTAAATAAAACAGGTCAAAACTTACTTTGGTGAAATTATCTGCGGCAATTTCAAAGGTTAATATATCATTGAAGAAAGCTTGATTTTTATATTCTATGGCAAGATCAGCCATAATTAAGCCTACTTTTTCGCAATCTAGTTCTGTATAATTAAAGGAGTCTAGAAAAAGAACTCTTGCTTGATGAATTAGCGAAACTAATTTATCATTCCCTAAGTGGTTACCATAATTGAGATCTGTGATTCTAACTGGTATCTGTGTGCTAAAAATATAGTTTTTAGGCATTGTTAGTTTTACTCTGGACATATGTTTTATTTTATAGATTACAAACAAAAGACTTTTTTTAACTACTACAAAGCATAGTGTACTGATAATAGCATGTTTCTACCCATTTGTGGCAAATGGTTCCAATTGGCATAGGTGGTGTAGTAAGTGTCAAGTAAATTAGAAATACTTAAAGTTAATTTGAGTTGTTGATTGTAGTTTTGAAAAGGTAAGATTAATGTAGATTGTAGGTTAATTATTCCAAAGCTAGGTACTGCAGTTTCTCCATAATAGGTAGCAGCTTTACTTTGCTTACCATTCACTACTACTTCTAATGTATTATAGAGTCTTTGGGTATTATAATGTAGATTTAATTTGTATTGTAAAGGACTAATAAAGGGTAAGTTATTGCCATTATTATCCTTAGCTAAATAATAAGAGAGCTCGGATAATACCTTCCATTTTGCAGTAATTAGGTATTGAGTATGTAAGTGAAATTGATTTTGTAAAGCATAGGATAGATTATCGTACTTTTTGACTCCTATTGCTCCAATAGTCATGGGCCTTAAATTAGGCTGGATTACTCCGATAATATAATTTTTCAGATAGAAGTTTTCCGCTGAAATTCTTGTTTTGAAGTATGCAGACTTCCATTCAATATGACCTGAAAATTGGAAGTTCCACTCTTTTTTTAGAAATGGATTTCCTAAGTAATCGTAGTTTTGATGACTATTAAAGATATAATAACCATAACTCTCTGATGCAGAAAACTCTCTAGAAGCAAAAGTAAGATTTGCTCCAAAATTAAAGTTACCTTTTGGTTTATAATGATAGGAAAAAGAAAGGTTACTAAAGTAGTCTGTTCGGCTTTTGCTCATAAGAGGATAGAATATTTTTAAACTCTCTAAAGCATCTTTGTTATATACTCCTTGCTTATTAAGGTATACTCCTGCACTTAGATTTAAGTATTTGTTATGGGATACTCTCCATGTGTCTTTTATATTAATTGCTATATTTTGTTGTTCAATATCCCCCCAAGTATACATAAACATTGGTTTATTCATTGGATCATTTGGATACATTACCATGCTAGCTTGGGATAAGTTTTCAAAAGCGGAGATGGATACTTGCGAGCTGTGGTTTTTCCATTTTTCTATATCTAAAGTAGATAGTATACCTACTGTAGTACTTTTACCAGGCATATCCATTCGTATTGCTACTTCTTTTCTTTTGGAGTCATCCATGGTATGTGAAATTGTGTTATAATACAGTTTAGTTTGCCAATTTTTAAGCTTTTGAGAAAGTTTTGTATTGTAGGTCAAAGATCCAATGAAAGCTTGTGCTAAGGAAACATCCATAGGTAAGGCTGGATATCCAACGTCTTGAGCTCTATCCCATATGAAATTAGATTCTATTGTTTTGTTCTCTGAGATGGTATAGGCAACTTTTGTAGAGGCATTGTATTTTTCAAACTGTGAGTTTTCTATTTCAACATTATGGCCGGCTTTATAGTTTCCGGCTTTTTTATAAGAGAAGGTGGAATAGGTTTTAATTTTCTTAGCAGAAGTACTCCAACTAACCCCAATGTTTTTTTGTTGGTTATTACTTTGGTAATTACCAAAAAGGTCCATTGCGAAAGGTTTACTTTGCAAGGTGTCAATTATTTTGGTTTGCAGATCTATTGTTCCGGCAAAACTGGAATTAACTCCACTACCTTCACCATTGGTTGATATAGCGATAGCTTCAAGGTTAGGTACTTCCACATAGGAGGTCACGGGATCCATATTATCTGTACATGCTTTAAAAATACGCATTTGATCTATAGTAGTGGTGATTCGGGAATCTCCCATATTATTAATCATTGGCTCCCAAGCATAAGCTCCTCTTTTTATTAAAGTTACATCAGAATCCTGGGCAAGTGCCTGGTCTATACTTATAATGGGAGTTGTTGTCTTTTTACTGTTTAGTTCTATGGTTGTTAAAACTTGGTTGAAAATAATTGTATCGGATTTAATTTGAGCCTTGATAGGATACAGGCTCCATATTAAAAGTATAAATAAGGTTGTTGTTCTTTCCATTTTGGCATAATAATATTGGCCCGCTAAAAGAATCTAGGGGCCAAATTAATTGTAAAGCTTTTGAATTGTTTAAAATTCTACTTCTAAATAAAGAGTACTATTTGTATTTTCTTTTACTGGAAAACCTGCTATTGTTTGATTTTCAGAGTCCTGTATTATAAGGTTGATTAACCAATATCCTGACATAGTAAATGGTATGCTTCCAGGGTATAGTTTAGAAACTGGATTAAAATAAAGGTTTTTAATCTCATGATTTACTCCGTGATTTCCCATATCAGGCATTCTGGGGTCAAGGGAAATAGTCAGTCCTGGAACTTGTTTGTAGTTCTGACCATGATCGGTAGAGTTAAATATCGCTATTTGTAAATTATTTTCACCAATTTTAGGTTGAGTTGGTTCTATAAGTCCTACATAATACGTTGTGTTTTGATAAGAAAATGAAGTTAAGTTTTTCTTTTTTATACTACTTAAAGGATCCGCAAACAGTGGAATTTCTACGCTTTTAGTAGTGTTTTTATCTAGAAATGTAAGGGTTAAAGTCCAAAAATTTTGCCCAGGTTCGTTCCCTGGCATTGTAAAGAGTAGTTCTCCATGGTATAGCCCTGGAGTTTTTGGGTCTTTTCTAGGGTCAGTTGCAGGTGCGGAATGTGTCATTGTTTGCATAGTGGAATGTCCACTGCTCATATGCATAGTTAGATGCCATTTTAAATCCTTTATAAGAATAGGAGTCTGATGGTCTTTTGAATGAATCTGTAAACTAATAGAATTAGTATAAGGAGCCCATAAATTACTTTGTTGACTATATAAATTAAAGGTATAGTCATCTTGAGTTAAGGTACTTATTAAGTTTTTTTTATTGAATGGGTCATCCAAAGATGAGTCTTCCGTATTGGTAGAACAACTAGCTACTAAAATAAAGATAGGAAGTAGCACAAGGAAATTAAATATTTTTTTCATTGGAATTAAATTATTTTTAAAAAAAAGACATAGGAATGCCTCCACATCTTAAAAAAGTGTAGAAAGCGAATTGACTAAAAAATAATTTAAACTAAAGGTGGTTTTTTTTCCTTGAAATTGGGTAAGAAACTATATAAATCTAAATACCAATCCCCGTGTTGAGGTTGAGTTGCAATATGAAGTTTATCTTGCGATTTATAAGTTTGATTTTCAAAAAACAAAATTTCATAATGTAATTGGAAAGTTTTCTTAGCTGCGAAAGGATTTTCGCTCTGAGCGGTTTTTGCTAGTTCATTTTTAAGATGACAAGTACCATTACATTGAAGTTCAGGAAGATTTTTATTGATACAAAGTTCTTGTATAGCGTCATAGTTAATCACAAAGTCCAATACTGGGAATATTGGTTTTGCGAAAAACAAAATCACTATAAAGAATAAAACCTTTTGCATGCTGCAAATATAAGCAAGGTTTTTAAATTCCATACTTTAAAATGTAAGTTTTATTCATCGTCGTTTTTTAAGTAAAAAATAAGAAAAAAATCACCTAGAAGTTGGTTTTACTCGTTTATAAAAAATTGTTTTTTCTATTGAAATTGACAATTAATAGCAGTTTTTAGTCTAAATTTTCAAAAGAACGTTAATTTAATTAAGAGTTTAGTAGAATAAAGTATAGAATGTTATAATAATTAATAATTATTTATCCAAAATCTTGGAATACAGCCTTAAAAGGATACTAAATGTTAATGAATTAATGTAAAATTGCGGTATTTGTAATTAGCATGTGTTATATTGTGTAATTGCTTAGTTTAAATGTTGTTTTATTGCGTATTTGTTCTTGTTTTTAAGAAATTAGTATATTCTTTATTTTATGTAGTAAACCTGGTTTTTATCGTGTTTTTTATCTTAAAATTTTGTGTAATATTTAAAAATAACAATGAGTAATTTTGTTTTAAATTAAATAATTAGTGATTTTGCTTTAATTTGCTATTATCTAAGGCGATTATTTGTTATAGTCGAAATTATTAATCTATATGTGAATGATTATTAATGTTTTAGTATCTTAGTATGGAAGAAAAAAATAAAATTTGTTGTTTATGAAAGCAAAAGTACAGTACAATGACTTCGTAGGAAGTGTGGCAGCTGATATCTCAGATAGTATAGCTGCGAAAAAAGGAAATTACATTAGCAGTATTGGAGAATACTTTAATGTAAATCAAGAGAAATATAAAGTTGTAGGAGTTTCCTTATCAGGAATACACAACTTTGAGATTACTTTATTTTGTATAGATAAAGAAAAGAGTTCACCTGAAAAAGAGCATGTAGTTAATATGCTTTTAGAGCTTGACCAAGACGGGCAAAAGCAATTATTAGATTTATTGTTTAAGAGATTAAATTTTGTCTTATTTGATGCAGGACAAGAAAAGTATTCTAATAAGTCATGTGATGAGGTTGTAAACTTCTATGATGTACATGTACTTGAGCATCATGACTTCTAAGAATCAATTAAAAAAAGTTATATTAAGGGGCTGTCTCAAATGAGATAGCCTCTTTTTTGTACTTTTAAGTAAAAAACACCATTATAATTATTTGAATTTCAATCTAATATACTTAAATTAGTATAAGTAATTCAAGTAAATATGGCAAAACAAGCACCACGTTATAGACTTTACGATCAGAATCAAATGAGTTTGATTCCTCATTCTTTGGAAGATTTCATTCCTGCCTTGCATCCAGTACGCATTGTAAATAAGGTTATCGATGAATTGGACTTAA
>NZ_JBTXLS010000047.1:0-23628 GCF_054871665.1 Myroides sp. LJL115
GCTATACTTCTATACATGACATCTACTTAAAAGTATCGTAAAGTTAAGAACCGCCTTGGTACGGATCCGTATGCCAGGTGGTGTGAGAGGTCGGCTGAAGAAATAATCTTCAGCCTCCTACTCGATTGATAAAGTCTCTTAGATTGATGACTAAAGTATAGGTATAGGCCAGGTGGTTTTGTTATTTAATGTATTTTTGTAAACCTAGTTTTTTAAAAAATACAGTATGCGTAAAATACTACTGCTTAGCGATACACATAGTCATATGGATGACTCTATTTTAAAATATGTAAAGATGGCCGATGAGGTTTGGCATGCAGGTGATATTGGAAATATAGAAGTAGCTGAGCAAATACAACAATACAAACCTTTAATCGGGGTTTATGGTAATATAGATGGGAAGGACCTTAGAATGGAATTCCCACAGGATGTTATTTTTACTTGTGAAGGGATGAAGATTTTTATGACACATATTGGAGGGTATCCTGGCAAATACAATCCAAGAGTGAAAGAAATATTACAGCAACAAAAACCAAATATCTACATCTGTGGGCATTCCCATATCTTGAAAGTACAATATGATAAGGATCTAGGGATTCTGCATTTGAATCCTGGAGCTTGTGGAATAAGTGGTTTTCATCAAGTAAGAACCATGCTGCGCTTTAACATTGATGCAAATCAAATCAAAGATTTAGAGATTATCGAATGGCCTAAAAATAAAAAAACCGAACAATAAATGTTCGGTTTTTTAACGCACTAATAACTAAGATGTTAGGTTTATCTTAAACGATCCACAGATTTTACGAGATCTTCATCCTTCTTAATGGCTCTGTTAGCTAAAACTAGTAACAGGATAGAAATAATCGGGAGGAACATTCCAATACCTTTCTCTGATACTTGTGAAAAAGCATCTCCAGATACAGTTAGTGTTCGATAAATTAATAATCCTAATAGTATAACGTTTGATATCATGTTCAATCTGTTTAAAACAAATTGCTTTTTTCTGTTTTTGTAATTTAAAAATGATACTGCACAAAGCGCAGCAGATAATCCAAACAACACTGGAAGAAAGTTAACCATCATAAAATAAACATCTTTATTTTCTGCATTTTTCCAAAGAGGAAAAATAAATGGTAAAACTCCCATCACTACAAATGCTAAAAACAAATATACGGATTGAATTCTTTGTAACATAATTTTAAATTGTTGAAAGACAAAAATAATGTTTCTTTTCGATAAAAACCTATTGTTTTACAAAATTAATTCGTAATATTGCACTAGTTCTGTCGTAAGTTCTTCATAATACGACGATTCTATTTTAATTTCTATTCTTATTTAAAGAAAAAATCAACTCAATATTTCATAATCTATAAACATTTTTATGTTTGATATTTCCGAATTACAAAAAATGAAGGTCGCAGATCTTCAGGATATTGCTAAAAAGTCCAAGATAGCAGGAACTTCTGGGTTAAAAAAAGAATTACTTATCTCTAAGATTATAGCATTTCAACAGGCAAAACCTTCTTCGGAAGAACCTAAAGTTAGTAGTATTAAGGCAAAAAGCAAAAGTACAGCTGCTACACCTAAAGCTACTCAAGAGCCAAGTAAAGATAAAGGGGAACACAAAACCGCTGCTTTACCTCAGTCTTCTACACAAGATAAAAAGGAGAGTCTTCCAAAAGAGAATTTTTCTAAGGAAAAGACTGCTAGAACAGGAGTTAAGGCTAAAGGTGAACAAGTGCAGAGTGATGCCAAACCAAACGATAGAGCAGATAAACAAAATCGCGCTCCTAGAAAAAGGTTAAATAATCCTGCAAAAGAAAACACAGCTTTAGATAAAGAGCAAGAAGTAAACCAGGAAAAAACTTTAGATACTGCAGTACAAGCTGTGGAATCACAGGATAGAGATATGGTTCGATCTAATGAGGGGGGAAAAATAAATAATAAGGATAGCAATAGACGAGAGTTTAATAAGAAGAAACCCGATAACCGCAAAGAGTCCTCTAAGAAAGAGCAAAGAGGATCTTTTAATAGAAAAGATTCTGAGTCTGCTGTATCTAGTGTTTCTACCATAGAGCAAACTCCTTCTACTACTAGCGGTGAAACTGCTAATTCTGAGGTTGTGACTAAAAAGGCGCCTTCTAAATCTAATACAAATAATTACTCTAATAATACCACCACTAAGAAAAATACTTTTCGTGAGCCGGATTATGAATTTGATGGTATCATAGAAAGTGAAGGTGTTCTTGAAATGATGCCAGATGGTTATGGTTTTTTACGATCTGCGGATTTCAACTACTTATCTTCTCCGGATGATATTTATTTATCTCAATCTCAAATCAGACTTTTTGGTTTAAAAACAGGGGATACGGTAAAAGGAGTGGTACGTCCTCCAAAAGAAGGAGAGAAGTTTTTCCCACTTGTAAAAGTATTGAAAATCAATGGACATGATCCTCAAGCTATTCGCGATAGAGTTGCATTTGAACATTTAACTCCTTTATTTCCAGATGAGAAATTTAGTTTAGATGAGAAAAGAAGCACAATTTCTACGCGAATTATGGATATGTTTTCTCCTATTGGTAAAGGGCAAAGAGGAATGATCGTTGCTCCACCAAAAACAGGTAAAACTGTTTTATTAAAAGAAGTAGCTAATGCTATATCTGCAAACCACCCAGAGGCTTATTTAATTGTTCTATTAATTGATGAGCGTCCAGAGGAGGTAACCGATATGCAAAGAAGTGTAAATGCAGAGGTAATTGCATCTACTTTCGATGAACCAGCGGATCGCCATGTTAAAGTAGCAAACATTGTTTTAGAAAAAGCAAAGAGACTAGTGGAATGTGGTCATGATGTAGTTATTCTACTGGATTCTATCACCCGTTTAGCTAGAGCTTATAATACTGTACAGCCTGCTTCAGGAAAAGTATTAAGTGGAGGGGTAGATGCCAATGCACTACAAAAGCCTAAACGTTTCTTTGGAGCAGCTAGAAACATTGAGAATGGTGGATCTTTAAGTATTATTGCAACAGCCTTAGTAGAGACAGGTTCGAAAATGGATGAGGTGATTTTCGAAGAATTTAAAGGAACTGGTAATATGGAGTTACAGTTGGATAGAAAACTTGCCAATAAGCGTATTTATCCAGCAATTGATATTACTTCTTCTTCTACAAGACGTGATGATTTATTGCTATCAGCATCGGCTTTGCAAAGATTATGGGTAGTAAGAAAGTATGTGGATGATATGAATTCTGTGGAAGCAATGACTTCTATTATAGAGAACATTCGAAAGACAGATAATAATGATGATTTTTTAAAGACATTAATGAAGTAATCAACATTAGTGTTACAGAATATAAAAATATAGGGACACTTAAAAAAAGTGTCCCTATATTTTTTAGTACCTTTAATTTTAAGCAAATATTTTTGTTGTTTAACTAGTACTATAACTATGGTGTACTTGTATTTATTTTTATTAGTAGTTCTAATTATTGGCTCTATAGTGATCTTTGTTCCCTTTTCAGAAGAAAGGAATCTTTCTAATAGCAAGAAGCGCTTAAAAAAAGATAAAAAAAAGCAATTAAAGAAAAGTATAAAGCAAAAAGAAAGACAAGATAAAGAAATAGACGACTTTTTTGAGGAACATAATATAGATAAACAAACCTATTATTTTTTTATTACAGGAGGTGGTGCTACTTTACTATTCATTTTCTTTGGACTCTTTAGCTCTAATCCTTTTTATTTTGTTCTTTTGATTTTTATAATTACCGCTGTTTTGTTCTTAATGGCGTTTCCGTTTAATCGATTTTAAAATTAATTATCCTTGTAAATCTGCTTTTACTTCTTGTTTTGAAAAAGCAAGAAAAAATATTATTATTTTTTTTCTTGTTTAAATAACTATAAACAAGAAGGTTAAGTTTTAAAGCGAAAAAACCTTTTAAAAAAAACATGCAGAAGGTTTGTATTTACAGAATATCGTTCTATATTTGCACTCGCAATGAGCAAGAGGCCACGTGGCGCAACTGAATAGCGCATCTGATTACGGCTCAGAAGGTTGCAGGTTTGAATCCTGCCGTGGTCACAAAGTTTACTTTTTAAAGTAAACTCTCATTGCAAAAAAACAATCCAATAAAGGCCACGTGGCGCAACTGAATAGCGCATCTGATTACGGCTCAGAAGGTTGCAGGTTTGAATCCTGCCGTGGTCACAAAAAGGTATACATTAGCTGTATACCTTTTTTTATTTTATAAACCTTTTGGTTTATGTCTTAAAAAAACGCAATCTTCAAGCCCATGAGTAGGTGGAATAGTTATATAAAGTTTTTGTATAAATCCGGAAATCAACACGGATTACATTCTCCATTTGTATATGGATTATTAACCAAGGGGCTTTACCATAAAGAACCTAAGTATAAAGGAAAGAAAAAAAAGAAAGTCTTTGTTAATCGTATTTTGTCCTATTTAAAGGTCCAAACTTTATGTGTTTTAACCACTGAGCATATAAATGTGAAAGGCGTGGATCAAATTCAAAGCCAATTAACTTATTTAAAGCGTTATGATGCTATTCTAGTACAAAGACCTTCTAATGCTGAATCTATTACTGTAAGGGCTTTATTGGAGGCCATGCATAATGATTCTGTAGTAATCCTAGATAAAACAAAAGGTAGTAAGTCAAATGACTTATGGTATAGAATTAAAAAAGATCCTGGTTTTACAGCAACCATAGACTTCTATTATTTCGGATTGGCTTTTAAAAGAAAAGAACAATTAAAACAACATTTCACCCTTAGAATGTAATTTTGTAAACTCCATACTAGGACGAATTCCATTTATCCTAGAGGGGTTTCTTGTATTTATAGCTTTATAATCTTATTTTAGTGTAACAATATTGCTTATTTGTCTACCAATAAGTACTTATGTAATTAATCTACCTTAAGCTATGAAGAATTTAATCATTGATATAAAAGATATAAAGCGAGATTTTAAGTTGGGCTCAGAAACCGTACGTGTTTTGAAAGGAGTGAATTTAGAGATTAAAAAGGGGGATTATGTTGCTTTAATGGGACCATCAGGTTCAGGTAAGAGTACTTTGATGAATATCCTAGGATGTTTAGATACGCCAAGTTCAGGCTCTTATTTTTTAAATGGGAAGGATGTCAGTGTGTTAAAGCAAGATGATCTTGCTCATATTCGAAATAAGCAAATCGGGTTTGTTTTTCAAACCTTTAATTTAATGCCTCGCACAACAGCTTTAGACAATGTAGCTCTACCAATGGTTTATGCCGGTAAAAGTAAGGACGAAAGAGTTCTAAGGGCTACAGAAGTTCTAACTCAAGTAGGTTTACAAGATAGGATGGACCATCAACCTAATCAATTATCTGGGGGGCAAAGGCAAAGAGTTGCCGTAGCTAGAGCTTTAGTAAATAAGCCTTCGATGATTCTTGCTGATGAACCAACTGGAAACCTTGATTCTAAGACTTCAGTAGAAATTATGGCTTTATTTGATGCTATCCATCAAGAGGGAAATACTGTTATTCTAGTTACCCATGAGGAAGATATTGCAGCTCATGCACATCGAATTATACGCCTAAGAGATGGGGTTATTGAAAGTGATTTACGTATAAAATAAGTTAAACACAAATACAATACATTATTTTGTTGTACTTTGGTTGTTTAAATATTTAAACCAATCATGAAAGTATATACAAAAACGGGAGATAAAGGTACTACTGCTTTATTTGGTGGGACACGTGTTTTGAAGCACCATATTAGAATAGATAGTTATGGAACTGTAGATGAATTAAACGCTTATATAGGTTTGATTCGAGATCAAGATATAAATACTCTATATAAAGAGGTATTGATTAAAATTCAACATGATTTATTTACAGTAGGTGCTATACTAGCTACTCCACAAGATAAAGAAATCTTGAAAAATGGAAAAAGGAGATTAAATATTCCTTTGATTACTCCTGAGGATATTAGCTTTTTAGAAGAACAAATAGACCAAATGGATGCTTTCCTACCTGCAATGACACATTTTGTTTTACCAGGGGGACACACAACGGTGTCATATTGTCACATAGCGCGTTGTGTTTGCCGTAGAGCAGAGCGTTTAAGCGTAGAGTTAAACCAAAGTGAGCCTATTGATCCTAGTACAATTCAGTATTTAAACCGACTTTCTGACTACTTATTTGTCTTGGCACGAAAATTGTCCTTTGACTTACAAGCGCAGGAAGTGAAATGGATTCCGCGTAAAGAAGAATAAGGTAATAAAGTTATCTTTTCCCATAAAGGTCTTGTTTTAAGGCTACGTTCTTCGAATAGTGTGAAATAAAATAAAAAATGCTTGTTAATTTCATAATAAAAATTATTTTTGCATTAATATTAAAAAAAGAAAGAGATGTATTGGACATTAGAATTAGCATCTTATTTAAGTGATGCGCCGTGGCCTGCTACTAAGGATGAACTTATTGATTATGCAATTAGAACAGGTGCTCCACTAGAGGTGGTTGAAAACCTTCAATCCATCGAAGATGAGGGAGAAATCTACGAATCAATGGAGGAGATTTGGCCTGACTATCCAACTGACGAAGATTATCTTTGGAACGAGGATGAGTACTAAGAAATAAGAAATGAAAAAAAAGCCTCACGTAAGGCTTTTTTTTTGTTTACATTTGAAAGGTAAATAACAAAAAAACGCAAAATATATAATTTATGAGTCTTATAAATAATATATTAAAGGTATTTGTAGGAGATAAATCGGAAAGAGATATCAAAGCTATTAAGCCTTTAATAGAGAAAATTAGATCTCACGAGAGTTCATTAACTAGCTTGTCTAATGATGAACTTAGAGCTAAGACGATTTATTTCAAAGAAATAATTCAACAATCTAGAGCAGATCAGGATCAAAAAATTGCTTCTTTTCGCTCGGAAATAGAAACAACTCAAGATATTGATGCAAGAGAGAATATCTATGCTAATATCGATTCTTTAGAGAAACAAGCATATGATAACACAGAAAAAGTGCTATTAGATATTCTTCCTGAAGCTTTTGCAGTAGTAAAAGAGACAGCTCGTCGTTTTAAAGAAAACCCTATTGTAGAAGTAACTGCAACTCCTCAAGATATTGCATTTGCAGAAACTAAGGAATACGTTACTATTCAAGGAGATAAAGCTCTATGGGCTAATACTTGGAATGCTGCTGGTAAGCAAGTGACTTGGGATATGATTCATTACGATGTACAGCTTATTGGTGGAGTAGTATTACACCAAGGTAAGATTGCTGAGATGCATACAGGAGAAGGTAAGACATTAGTGGCTACGGCTCCATTGTATTTAAATGCCTTAACTGGTAAAGGAGTGCACCTTGTAACAGTGAACGACTACTTGGCAAAAAGGGATAGTCAGTGGAAAGCTCCTATTTTTGAGTTCCACGGTATGTTAGTAGACTGTATTGATAATCACCAACCAAACTCAGAGGGAAGACGCGCTGCTTATGCTGCGGATATTACTTATGGAACAAATAACGAATTTGGTTTCGATTATTTGCGTGATAATATGGCTCATACACCTGAGGAGTTAGTACAAAGAGTACATAATTATGCTATTGTGGATGAGGTGGATTCTGTATTAATTGATGATGCAAGAACCCCACTTATTATTTCAGGTCCAGTTCCTCAAGGAGAAAGACATGAGTTCAATGAATTAAAACCTAAAGTTGCAAACTTAGTAGAGATTCAAAGAAAATTAGCGAATGGATTTTTATCTGATGCTAAAAAATTAATCCGTGAAGGAAACACAAAAGACGGTGGTTTCTTATTATTAAGAGCTTATCGTAGTTTACCTAGAAACAAGGCATTAATCAAATTCTTAAGTGAAGAAGGAGTAAAACAATTACTTCAGAAGACAGAGAATATGTACATGCAAGATAACAATAGAGAAATGCATAAAGTGGATGAAGCTTTATACTTTGTTATCGAGGAGAAAAATAACCAAGTACAATTAACCGATAATGGAATTAAGTTTTTATCCTCTGATACAGATGAAAACTTCTTTGTATTACCAGATATTGGAACGGAAATTACAAAAATTGAAGAGCGTCATTTAGATAAAGACGAGCAAGCTGAAGCCAAAGAGAGATTATTCCAAGATTTCGGGGTAAAAAGTGAGCGTATTCATACATTAACTCAATTGCTAAAAGCATATACTGTATTTGAAAAAGATACAGAATATGTAGTAATGGATAATAAGATCATGATTGTGGATGAGCAAACAGGTCGTATTATGGATGGTCGTCGTTACTCAGATGGGTTACACCAAGCTCTAGAGGCCAAAGAAAACGTAAAAATCGAAGCTGCAACTCAAACCTTTGCTACTATTACATTACAGAACTATTTCCGTATGTATAAAAAGCTAGGAGGGATGACCGGTACTGCTATTACAGAGGCAGGGGAATTCTTACAGATTTATAAATTAGACGTAGTTGAGATCCCAACCAATAGAGGTATTGCTCGTAAGGATAAAGAGGATAAGATTTATCGTTCTGTTCGTGAGAAATTTAGAGCAGTAATTGAAGATGTTGTAGAATTATCTGAACAAGGAAGACCAGTGTTAATTGGTACAACTTCTGTAGAGATTTCTGAATTATTGAGTAGATCTTTAAAAATGCGTGGAATTAAGCATAATGTTTTAAATGCTAAATTACACAAACAAGAAGCTCAAATTGTAGAGGAAGCTGGTAAACCTGGAATTGTAACTATTGCTACAAACATGGCAGGTCGTGGTACGGATATTAAGTTATCTCAAGAAGTGAAAGATCGTGGAGGTCTAGCCATTATTGGTACAGAAAGACATGATTCTAGACGTGTTGACCGTCAGTTGCGTGGACGTGCAGGTCGTCAAGGTGATCCAGGAAGTTCTCAATTCTATGTATCTTTAGAGGATAATTTAATGCGATTATTCGGTTCGGATAGAGTAGCTAAGATTATGGACAGAATGGGGCTTGAGGATGGAGAAGTAATCCAACACTCGATGATGACAAAGTCTATTGAGAGAGCTCAGAAGAAAGTAGAAGAGAATAACTTTGGTATTCGTAAGCGTCTTTTAGAATATGATGATGTAATGAATGCTCAACGTGAGGTTATCTATAAGAGAAGAAAACACGCATTATTTGGAGAACGCTTAAAGGTGGATATTGCCAATATGATGTTTGATTTATGTGAGCGTATTATTAACAATCACAAAATGAATCAAGATTACGATAGTCTGAAAATGGATGTTATTCGTTATTTTGGTAATGATGCAGTAGTTTCTCAAGATGACTTCGTTAAATTAGATCCTACTACTTTAGCAAATAAACAATACGAAATTATCTACAAAGGTTACCAAGAGAAATGTAGACGTAGTGCTGCAGAGGCCTTTAAGGTAATTAAGAATGTATATGAGAATAATTCTGGTCAATTTGAACGCATTGTAGTTCCTTTTACAGATGGAATCAAAACCATTAATATCGTTACTAATTTAGAGAAAGCTTACCAAAGTCAAGGAGCAACATTGATTGAAGATTTCGAAAAGAATATCACTTTAACCATTTTAGATGAGGCTTGGAAAAAGCACTTAAGAAAAATGGATGAATTAAAGCAATCGGTTCAATTAGCAGTACACGAGCAAAAAGATCCTCTATTGATTTATAAGTTCGAAGCTTTTGAATTATTCCAAAGGTCGTTAGCGGAGATTGATCAAGAAGTAACCGCATTTTTAACAAAAGGAGATATTCCAGTTCCAGCGGAGAATGAGCAAAAAGCTTAAGAAATCTCTTTGTTAAGGATTAATATTGAAAAAGTGCATAGCATAATAGTTATGCACTTTTTTATTTTTAGCAAAATAAGCTTTTAGAGCTATTTGCTGAGGTTTGTAATTTAATTTATACGAGTAGCTTAATAGGTAGATACTTCTTTAAAAGACGTTTATAGATAGCTTCAAGCCGATAATAGGTAAGTCATGGAAATTGGGTGAAAACAAAATAAACCAAGTGTAAATGAAAAATGCCCCAAAAGCAAAACTATTGCTCTTGGGGCATTTTATTTTCTATTTTGTTAGATTAGTTATCCTCTACTAGTTCTAATTCAAAAACTAAGTCTGTGTTTGGTGGAATTGGTCCAGCACCTGCTTGTCCATAAGCTAAGTGTGAAGGGATGAAAATTGTTGCTTTATCTCCCATTTTCATTTGTTCAATACCTTCAATAAACCCAGGGATTAAACCTGTTTTAGCGCCATATTTGAAAGGAATTGGTCTATATTGATTATAATCCGCCCTTCTTTGATCAAACATGTCATATTCTTTAGTGATTTCAGGTATGTTGGAATCAAATAAAAGACCGTTCTCAAAGTAGCCTGCATAGTTAACACCTATTGTTTGTCCGATAGCAGGAGTTTGGTTGTCCTTTTGTGTTTCTGTAATTACATAAGAAAGACCAGAGGCAGTTGTAGTTGCTTTACTCTTTAAGTCTTTAAAGTCTTGAGCTTTGCTTTGTTTTACTTTGTCAAGAGCCTTTGCTTGCTGTTCTTTCTCTTTATTTTGTTGTTCTTTTAGTTTAGCTTGCTCTACCATAGCATTTTTGAACACCTTAGCAGCATTGAATTTTTTAGCTTCTTTACCAACTCTAATGATTTTAATCTCTTTTATAAAATCTGTTCCTTCACTGATTTTATTTACCACATCCATTCCCTTGATTACATAACCAAATACACTATGCATATCATCTAAATGCGGAGTTTCTCTATGGGTGATGAAGAATTGGCTTCCGTTAGTATAAGGACCACTATTAGCCATAGAAAGGGTTCCTGCTTTATCATGTCTTAATTCAGGAGTAAACTCATCCATAAAAACATAACCTGGTCCACCTGCCCCAGTTGCCGTTGGATCTCCAGCTTGAATTACAAAGTTTGAAACAACTCGGTGAAACTTTACATTGTCAAAATATTTTTTTCCCTTGTATTTTTCATCCACATATGGATTTTCTCCCTCTGCTAAACTTACAAAGTTAGCTACAGTAACTGGAGCTTTTTGGTATTCTAAGTCTGCAAGAATTACTCCTTGGTTGGTTATTATTTCCGCATATAGACCATCGGGAAGGTCTGTCTTTTGTGTAGAAGTACATGCCGTAAATAGGGCTATTATACTAAATAGTAAACCTGTCATTTTTTTCATTTTTAATTAGTTTTGAATTGATTGTAATACTATGGTGAATAATAAAGGTTGATTCTTGCTAATCTTATTGGTATCTCCTAGGTAGGAGTAAGCCAATTCGGAAGGTACTAAAACTTTGATAACTTCTTTTTGTTTCATAAATTTTAGACTTTGGCGTAGAACAGGTAGGATTTCTTCTTTATCCATGATATAGTAGCGTGATCCTATCTCATCAAAAGAGTAAATAATACTGTCTTTTAAGTCGCTAACTTGGTAGGAAAAAAGAATTCTATCTCCTGGTTTAGCTACTATTGAGTCCTTTATATGTCTTTGAAGGTAAGTATAATAAAACCCCTTTTGATTATGATTATATTGTTCTTTGCTATGTTTTTGGATATAGTTTAGAAATAGCTCTTGTTGTTCTTGGGTTAAATCGGCATTTCTTTGCATAGATTCGGCTAAGATGTGACCCGAGTTTTGTGCAATAATAGGCCTAGGCTGTTGTTTTTCTTTACAACTAGCCAAGGATAATACCCCTAAGAATAATAAACAGTATTTAAACAAATTATCCATAAAATTCATTTTTATGTTTAGTTACTACTTCTTTAAAGTAAGCAATTGTATCTTCTAAAGAGCGAAGGGATTTACCACCTGCTGCATTAATATGTCCTCCTCCTTCAAAGTAAGCTCTTGCAAATCTATTCACATCAAAGCTTCCCTGCGATCGAAAGGAAATTTTAATTATTCCCTCTTCTTTTCTTTCAATAAAAAAAGCAGTTAGATCAATTCCTTTGATAGACAACCCGTAGTTTACAAATCCATCTGTATCTCCTTTTTGATGCTCGAAAGTACGTAAGTCCTGATCGCTTAAATATAAATAAGAAGTGTGGTCTTGTGGTAAAAGAGTTAGGTTTTGTAAAGCTCTTCCCATTAACTGTAAACGGTTATAAGAGCTATTATCAAATAAAGCATTATGAATCGATGGATTTTCAATATCCCGTTTAATTAACTCACCTACTACACGGTGGGTATTTGCAGTGGTTTTAGGAAAGCGAAAGGAACCAGAATCTGTTACAATACCGGTGTAAATACAGGTTGCTGCTTGTTTGTCTAAGTAAGAAAGTAGATTTAGTTTCTCTAAGATGGTATAAACTAGTTCACAAGTAGAACCAAATTCTGGATTAGAAAACATTATCTGTGCATAATCATCTGGCATTTGATGATGATCAATCATGACAAAAGGTTTGCCTGATTCACTTAGAAAGCTTCCCATTTGATCTCCTGTTCTATGTAGGACATTAAAGTCTAAAGTGAAGATATAATCACAGTCTAATATAGCTTGGCTGGATTGTTTTCTATTGGTTTCAAAAATTAAAATATCTTCGCTTTGTGGCATCCACGCAAGGAAGTTTGGAAAATCATTAGGAGAAACTACTACAGGGAGGTGTCCCATATTTTTTAAGACATGGTAAAATCCTAAAGTTGAACCAATTGCATCTCCGTCTGGATTACGGTGCGGTATAAGTGCTATTTTTTTGGGCGTCTGTAAAATCTGCTGTAGCGCCTCTAAGCTATTTTCATTTATCATAATGCGAAAATAAGATATTTTATGATTTAAAATAAATCTTACTAGCAATTATGGTTAAAATAAATAGAGTATCATTAAATAGCTAAATTTTTTAAATGATCTTTATCTAATAGAGTGATTTTCTTACCAGAAATAGCAATTAGTTTCTCTTTTTTAAGTTCAGAAAGTAAACGAATACAACTCTCAGTAGCTGTTCCAACCATACTGGCAATATCTTCTCTAGATAGTTGTAAGTTTAAATGACCATGTTCAGGATCTGTTCCACCGATTTCTTCTAGTTTTAATAAAACTATAGCAAGTCTTTCTTTTACAGTCTTATGAGTATGGTCAGCAATATCCTTATCTGCATCCTTTAAGTGGTTGCAAATATCACGGGTAATTAATAAAGAGAATTTATTGTTGTCTGTAAAGTACTCTAAGATTTCTCTTTTAGGAATAAAGCACACATTCATATCCTCCAAAGCAGTAGCTGTTAGGTTGGAGTTCTCTTCATTAATTAAAGAACGTTGACCTAATAATTCTCCTCTTTTGGCTAATTTAATTACGGTTTCTTTTCCGTTAGAGTTTAATTTAGTTAGTTTACAATAGCCATCTTTAATACAAAAAACACCATTAAGATTATCTCCTTCAGCGAACAAAATATCTCCTTTTTTAACGATAAAATGTGTTTTTGTTTCGGTAATATTTTGAAGCTCATCTCTACTTAGTGCTTTAAGTGAACTAAATTCTCGAATCACGCACTGCTCGCATCTGCTCATAAAAACTGTTGTAAATGTTAAAATTCTTGCTCAAAGATAAGGTTTTTTTTATGATAATTATCATATCTTACAAGGTAATAATCAGGCAAATTTGTAAAAAACAAAAAAAAGAGCAATATGGAGGCAAAAGGATGTTATCATTGTGGTACTGAGATAACAACTTTTAATAGAATTAAATTCGATTCAAAGGAGTTTTGTTGTAATGGTTGTAAAACGGTATATGAAATTTTTAGTAGTAATGATTTAGAGGATTATTATCAATTACAGTCCCAAGCAGGGGCAAAAGTCTCTGAACTAAAAGGGAAGTATGAATTTTTAGATAACCATGATATTGTAGATAAGTTATTGGATTTTCAAGAAGGTAATACTGCATTAGTGAGCTTGTATATTCCTCATATTCATTGTAGTTCCTGTATTTGGATACTAGAGAATTTAAATAAACTTAGTCCAAATGTAAATAAAGTGGTGGTGAATTTTCCTAAAAAACAGGCAACCATTACTTTTAACCCTAAAGAGCTATCTCTAAAGGAATTAGTCACCCTATTGCATTCCATTGGATATGAGCCTTATATTTCCCTAGAGAATTATGAGAAAAAGCCTCCAAGTATTGATAGGAGTTTGATATATCGTATTGGTGTGGCTTTTTTTGCCTTTGGAAATGTGATGATGCTTTCTTTTCCAGAATATTTTAACATCGATGATATTTGGATGCAGCAATATAAGGACTTCTTTCGCTGGTTAATCCTTATTATTTCCCTTCCTGTGTTTTTTTATTGTGCTTATCCTTATCATAAGGCTGCTTTGACAGGTATAAAAACGGGGAACTATACCATTGATATCCCTATGTCTTTAGGTATTGTGGTCATGTTTATTCGCAGTACAATTGATATAGTCTTCGATCTAGGTCCTGGATTTTTCGACAGTATGACCATGTTGGTTTTCTTTATGTTACTAGGTAAGTTGTTCCAACAAAGGAGTTATAACTTTTTATCTTTTGAAAGAGATTATAAGTCCTATTTTCCTATTGCTGTAACTAAGGTGGATCAAAATATGAAGGAAGAGCCCATTCAAGTTTATCAAATTAAAAAAGGGGATCGCCTTATTATTCGCAACCAAGAATTAATCCCAGTGGATGCAATCTTACTAAGTCCAAGGGCTTTTTTAGATTATAGCTTTGTTAGCGGCGAAGCTATGGCTGTTGAAAAAGTCAGTGGCGATAAATTATTTGCAGGAGGTAGACAAAAAGGGGACTTAATTGAAATACAAGCAATCAATACTGTCTCACAAAGTTATTTAACTCAATTGTGGAGTAATGATGTATTTCAAAAGAAAGTAGATTTTAAATACAGAACAATTACCGATCGTATAAGTCACTTTTTTACGCCAGCATTGCTATTAATCTCTTTGCTAGCTTTAATAGGTTGGGCTTTTGTAAGTTGGAGCATCGCCTTTAACGTAGTTACAGCTATTTTAATTGTAGCATGTCCTTGTGCCTTAGCGTTAAGTGCGCCTTTTACTTTGGGGAATGCAATACGAATATATGGTCGAAACAAATTATACTTAAAAAATGCCACTGTTGTAGAACAAATGGCCAAAGTCGATACTGTAGTTTTTGATAAAACAGGTACTATAACCACTGGAGCCAATAGTGTGATTTCTTATCATGGAGAGGAGTTAAATCAGCAAGAAATTGCAGATATTAAAAGTATTATACGCGGATCTAATCATCCTTTGTCTCGAAAGTTGTATACTTTTTTACAAAGTGATGTATTAGAAAAACCACAAGAATTCCAAGAGTTAGAAGGAAAAGGTTTAATTGGGGTAATAAACGGACATCGTTACACTATTGGCTCAAAAGCATTATTAGCGGATGAAAAAGTTCTTTCTACCTCCCAGACTTTAGTGCATATTGAAAAAGATGGACACTATAAAGGACACTTTATTTTTGAGAATCACTACAGAAAAGGACTCGTTGAATTATTCCGTTCATTGGATAAAAAAGGATATCGATTGGTGGTTTTATCTGGTGATAATGATGGTGAGTATCAAATACTTAGTAAGATGCTTCCCTCTAGTGTTCAATTGGTTTTCAATCAGCAACCAGAGCAAAAATTAGATTTTGTTAAAAAATTGAAAGAACATAAATGCAATGTTATGATGGTGGGGGATGGATTGAATGATGCTGGTGCATTGGCAATGAGTGATGTAGGTATTTCTGTATCAGAAGATGTTAATGTTTTTACTCCTGCAAGTGATGCTATTTTAGACTCTGTTAACTTTAGTTATTTGGAAAAATATCTTAATTATTCAAAAATTTCTGTTAAAATTATAAAATTTAGTTATATATTAGCTTTAAGCTACAATGTAATAGGAATTACAGTGTCTATCTGTAATAAAATGTCTCCATTAGTGGCTGCTATTTTAATGCCTATAAGTACAGTGACTATCATTAGTTGCGTTAGTATTTTGACTAATTATTATGCGAAAAAAATAATTAGAACAAAGTAAAGATAAATATAGCAAAACTGACGATTATCATGTTTTAGGCCATTATACTGTGTTAATTTTGGACTATAAAGTTTTAGACATGAGTGTTATATATTTCTTAATTTGTATAAGTGTTATTGTTGCAGGGGTTTTCTTATATCTATTTATAAGGTCTGTAAAGGATGGGCAGTTCGATGATTCTTATACCCCATCAGTCAGAATGTTGTTTGATGATGAATTAAGGAAAGAAAAACCTTTAGAGTCGAAAAAAAAGGACATTAGTAAAATAGAAATTAAAAAAGAAAATCAAATATAAACAACTATGGAAGTGCAACAATTTTATTATGACAACAAAATTGTAAAGAAATTTATCTATGCTTCGATTCTTTTTGGAGCTGTAGGTATGCTAGTGGGATTAGTTTTAGCAGTGATGTTTATCTTTCCCAATATAACCGATGGAATTCCTTGGTTAAGTTTCGGTAGACTTAGACCTTTACACACCAATGCGGTGATATTCGCCTTTGTCGGAAATGCTATTTTCGCCGGAATTTACTATTCTTTACAACGCTTATGTAAAGCAAGAATGTATAGCGATTTTTTAAGCAAATTACATTTTTATGGATGGCAGTTAATTATAGTTGGCGCTGTAATTACCCTTCCTTTAGGTCTTACTACTTCAAAGGAGTACGCGGAGTTAGAGTGGCCAATCGACATAGCTATAGCAATTATATGGGTTACCTTTGGTGTTAATATGGTAATGACCATTTTAAAGAGAAGAGAGCGCCATATATATGTAGCTATTTGGTTTTACTTAGCCACTTTTGTAACTGTTGGTGTTTTACATATTGTTAACTCATTAGAACTTCCCGTTAGCGCTTTCAAATCTTATTCGATATATGCTGGGGTACAAGATGCTTTAGTACAGTGGTGGTATGGACATAATGCCGTAGCCTTTTTCTTAACTACACCCTTTTTAGGTTTAATGTATTACTATTTACCTAAAGCAGCCAATCGTCCAATTTACTCTTACCGTTTATCTATTATTCACTTCTGGTCTTTAATCTTTTTATACATCTGGGCTGGACCTCACCACTTACTATATACTGCTTTACCTGAATGGGCTCAAAATCTTGGGGTTGTATTCTCTGTAATGCTTATAGCACCATCTTGGGGGGGTATGATTAATGGTCTTTTAACCCTAAGAGGGGCTTGGGATAAAGTACGTGTAGATCCAGTATTAAAGTTTTTCGTAGTTGCAATTACTGGATATGGTATGGCTACTTTTGAAGGACCAATGTTATCATTGAAAAATGTGAACGCAATTGCTCACTACACGGACTGGATTATTGCTCACGTTCACGTTGGAGCTTTAGCGTGGAACGGATTTCTTACCTTCGGTATGATTTATTGGTTAATACCTAGAATGGCGAAAACCCAATTATATTCTACTGCTTTGGCTAATTTCCATTTTTGGATTGGTACTTTAGGAATCGTTTTATATTGTATTCCAATGTATGTAGCTGGATTCTCACAGCATTTGATGTGGAAAGAATTCAATCCTGATGGAACATTAACTTATGGGAACTTTTTAGATACTGTAACTGCAATTATGCCGATGTTCGTAATGCGTGCTATTGGAGGAAGTTTGTATTTAATAGGAGTTATAGCCCTTATTTATAATATTTATAAGACGGTACGTCAAGGACAAACTATTGAAGATGAGCTTGCACAGGCTCCTGCGCTACAAAACCTTTCTGCTGGGCGCTTAAAAGGAGAAGCTTGGCACTCTTGGTTGGAAAGACGACCAGTTCAATTTACTGTACTTACTACTATTGCTATTTTAATAGGTGGTGCTATTGAAATACTACCTACCATATTTGTGAAAGGAAACATTTCTACTATCGCTAGTGTTAAACCATATACTCCTTTAGAGCTAGAAGGAAGGGATTTATATGTTCGAGAGGGATGTGTCGGATGTCACTCTCAGATGATTCGTCCATTTAGATCTGAAGTAGAGCGTTATGGTGAGTATTCTAAGAGTGGTGAATTTGTATATGATCATCCATTCTTATGGGGTTCTAAACGTACAGGACCAGATTTACAGCGCGTAGGAGGAAAATATTCTGACAACTGGCACTACAACCATATGTTTGATCCACAAAGTACCTCTCCTAACTCTATTATGCCTGGTTACAAATGGTTATTTGCAAATAAAAATGCCGATTACTCTACCATTCAGAAGAAAATGGAAGTAATGAGAACTTTAGGAGTTCCTTATAGCGATCAAGATATTGAAAATGCTTACGAATCTATTAGAATTCAAAGTGAGCAAATCGCTACTAACTTAGAGAAAGATCCTGAATATGTGAAAAGTATCCAAGCTAGTGAGCAGCGTGCTTTAGCTAATAATCAAGAGTTTGTGCCAATGAGCCAAAGAGAGATTGTAGCTATGATTGCCTACCTGCAACGTTTAGGAACAGATATTAAAGAAAGAGTTGAAGAATAATTTAATAAATGAATCGATATGCTAAAGTTTATTAAACACAATATGGAGACCATCGAAGGCATTGAAATATATCCAATTATTTCTTTAATCATCTTCTTCACTTTTTTTGTAGGTCTTTTTATTTGGGTTGCAACCTATAAAAAGGAAACCATAGAGGAATTGAGTAATATACCTTTAATGGATGATGAAAAATGTAATGTTGATTCTAATTCACCAAAATCATGAAAAAGTATTTTCCAATATATGTAAGAGTACCCTTATTGTTTGCTATATTTTTTATAGGAATCAATTGGATTATAAAGTCACCTGATGGTAGGCCTGCTTTTATGGCCTATCCTTCGGTACTACTATTAATCGGTTTGTTTGCCTTTGCTCAAATTACCTTTGAGATAGTAAATGCAGCTACTAATAAAGTATTAGATCGTTTGATGACTCCTGAGGAATTAGCTCAAAGAGAAAAGCAGCAACAAAAGTCCTTTTTTGATTTACCATGGGTTAAGAAGTTTATGGTCAAATTAACAGGGGATAAAACTCCTGAGCAAGAAAATAATTTGCTTCTAGATCATGATTACGATGGAATTAAAGAGTTAGATAATGACTTACCACCTTGGTGGGTTGGGCTTTTTTATGCCACAGTAATTTTTGCAGTGATTTACCTATTGCGCTTTGAAGTTTTTGGAGGAGACAACCAAATAACGGAGTTTGACAAGGAAATGGCAAAAGCAAAGGAGCAAATTGATATTTACAATAGCACAGCAGGGGATAGGTTGTCTTGGGATACAGCAGTATATTTAATGGACGAGTCTAATTTAGCTCAAGGTAAAAAGCTCTTTGATCAAAATTGTATTGCCTGCCATAAAGCAGATGGAGGTGGGTCTATTGGACCTAACTTAACGGATGATTATTGGATTTTAGGTGGTGGAGTAAGAGATATTTTCCATACTATATCAGAAGGTGGAAGGCCTAATATGGGAATGATACCCTGGAAAACGATGCTCAAACCTACACAAATTGAGCAGTTAACTTCTTATGTGATTAGTTTAAGTGGTAGTAATCCACCAGATGCAAAAGAAGCAGAAGGGAATATTATTTGGTCTGCTAAAGATTTATTAATCGAAGAGCAAGCTGGAGACTTATCAGAAGAGGTGGATCATCAAGATATGGAACAAGTAATAGAAGATGCTGAACAGGCGCCGCAGGCTTCCAATTAAGGCTATTTGAATGTAAAGGATTAGGCTAAAGCAGCAAGTATAAACGCTGCTTTGGCTATCAAAAATAAAGGTTAGGTTTTAAGGTTAGTACAAAAAAACTATTTTATCTTTTAAGGGTAGGAGGTTTATCTATGAAAAAGAAAAGGACAAACAGTGGAATAAGGTGGCTTATTCTACTGTTTTACTAACCAAAAAACTTTTACTCTTTAGATTTTATAACAACATTACACAGGTTTTCTAAGGGCTATTTAATGTAAAAAAGTATAAAGTATGCTACCACATAATGATGAAAGTTTTAGAGACTCTATCCATACTATTGGTGAGGATGGAAAGCGCGTTTGGATTTTTCCCAAAAAGCCATCAGGATGGTTTTATAATAAAAGGAAGATTGTAAGTTATGTACTTATCACTTTGCTTTTTATTTCTCCATTCATTAAAATTAACGGTAATCAACTATTTTTATTCAATGTAATTGATCGTAAGTTTTACATTTTTGGATTTCCATTTTGGCCACAAGACTTTTATTTAGTTGTAATATCGCTTATAATTTGTGTGGTTTTTGTTACCCTATTTACAGTTTCCTTTGGACGTTTGTTCTGTGGCTGGGTTTGTCCACAAACCATTTTTATGGAAATGGTTTTTAGACGAATTGAGTATTGGATAGACGGGGATAGAGGGGCTCAGATTCGATTAGAAAAGCAGTCATGGAATGCAGAGAAAATTAAGAAGCGACTTTTTAAATGGTTCATCTTTTTTGTTATTTCCTTTTTAATTGCGAATGTTTTTTTAGCTTATATTATTGGGAGCGATGTCATTTTACAAATGATACAAGAAGGCCCAGCTAATCATTTAGGACGCTTTATAGGTTTGCTAATTTTTACTTTAGTATTCTACTTTGTCTTTACGTGGTTTAGAGAACAAGTATGTGTAATAGCATGTCCTTATGGGCGATTACAAGGAGTGCTTTTGGATAATAAATCTACCGTAGTTGCTTATGATTATGTAAGAGGAGAGGCAGAGAATGGTAGAGCTAAATTTAAAAAGAATCAAGACAGAAGTGCTGAAGGATTAGGAGATTGTATCAATTGTTTTCAATGTGTGAATGTCTGTCCTACTGGAATCGACATTAGAAATGGAACTCAGTTAGAATGCATTAACTGTACAGCATGTATAGATGAGTGTGATCATATGATGGAGGCAGTTAACTTACCAAAAGGATTAATTAGATATGCCTCTGAAGATGAGATTTCCAAAGGGGAGAAGTTCAAAATTACTTTAAGGCAGAAAGGATATATTGCTATTTTAAGTATTTTGATTGGATTAATGATTGGTCTTTTGTTTTTAAGGACCGATTTAGAAGCTACTGTTTTAAGGGTTGCTGGACAAGGTTTTACCCATGAAAGAGATTCTATCGGGAATATGTACAGTTTTAAAATTGTAAATAAAACCAATAAGGACTTTAATAATTTACATTTTAATCTAGTGGTACCATCCCAAGGAAAAGTGGAGGTAATTGGAAATAACACTATTACTGTAAATAAGGATGAATTTGCTCAAGGAGTATTACTTATTAAAATTCCTCAAGCTTTGATACAAAGCCATAACACCAAAATACGTTTGGATTTATATCAAAACGATACTTTAATGCAAAGTACAAAAACTAACTTTTTAGGTCCTAGAGTAATGGATTAATATATTTTAAAAAATAATACAATGAAATTTAATTTTGGTACAGGATTAGTTATTGCAATGGGACTATTTATGATTTTCATTTTGCAATATGTTATACGAGTTCAATTTGACTCTAGATATGACAACGAATTAGTAACCAAAGATTACTATCAACAGGAGTTAGAAATCGATGGTAAAGCCCAAAGAGAAACTAAAGCATTAGCTTTACAACATCCTTTAGTAATCAAGCAAAATCCACAGGGAATCACTTTAGATTTTCCTATTGAATTTCAACCAGAACAAGTAAAAGGAAAAATATACTTTTACAGACCTTCTAATGAAAAATTAGATTTTAATAAGGACATTGTCGTACTTCCAGATGCTAGTATGCATATTAGTGAAAAAGATTTACTTCAAGGTAGGTGGGATTTAGTAGTGGAATGGAACTACCAAGGAAACGAGTATAGAAGTGTAGAGAAAATTAATTGGAAACCTTTTTAAAATTGTAAATATTGCTTATTTCTGCCTTGCTTCTCGGCCTAATTAGTTCTTTACATTGTATAGGGATGTGTGGGCCAATTGTAATGGTTTTGCCAATCCATACAAGCAATCATACCACTAGAGTCTTGCAACTTTGTACCTATCATTTAGGTAGGCTTTTTAGTTATAGCTTAATGGGGCTGGCTTTTGGATTATTAGGCAAAGGGTTTTTCCTAGCTGGTCTGCAACAGCAATTATCTATTCTTGTGGGAATAATGATGATTGTATATGTTTTGGTACCAGTCCAAAAATTGGGCAAGTTAGGTTTTTTAAAACCAGTATTTCGCCTTGTACAATATTTAAAAATGAAGTTGGGTGCTCAGTTTAAAAAAAAGAGTTACCGCTCTTTGTTCACCATAGGTTTTTTTAATGGCTTTTTACCCTGCGCAATGGTTTATGTAGCCCTGTTTGGAGCTTTAGCAATGCAGAATATCTGGTTAGGAGGACTTTATATGTTTGTATATGGTTTGGGAACTATCCCTTTATTGAGCACTATTTTATTAGTAAGAGATTTATTTACTCCTAAACTTAGAAATGCTATTTTAAAATATTACCCTATTTTAATTGTTCTATTTGGTATGTTGTTTATTGTAAGGGGGCTAGGGTTGGATATTAGTTTTTTATCTCCAAAAACAATGAGTTTGTTTGTTCAAGATACTCCAGTTTGTTAATCAAGTCAATTATTTTATTTTTCTATAAATTCCTTGTTCTACTCTAGGGTTTGTGTAGAGGCAATCTTGCTTAGAAAAACCAGCTTTTTATAGAAGTAGATCAAACGTAAAGAAATCAGCTTTAGCCTTTGGGTTTGTAAGCTGATTTTTTTTTAAAGATTAAATGTGACCTTTTCTACTTTTGTTGTCTAAAGAATAGTAATAAATCCAAAGGTAACCTAGTTTGAGTCAGTGGTAACCTTTGGAAGGTAAATGTTTTTTTTGTTTGTTGGACAATCTTACTTTATTGCTGTAAAGAAAATGATGCCGAGGCATGTTTGTTGGCCGAGGATTTACACTCTTTTTAATTTGGGTCTAGTAATCACTAGACTCATTTTTATTTTAGATATTATTTGGATAGATATAAAAAAAAGTGAGATTATCTCATAAAGATTACTTCGCTGTCATTCAGAAGTAATTTATTAGGTATAGTTATATCTAAAATTAAATAATCCTAAGTGAGATACGATATTTATTAAACAAAAATGGGGCTGTCTCCCATTGTGAGACAGTCCCATTTTTAGTGTGCCCAGCATGGGTAGTAACTCTAGGGTGTAAGTCCCGAACACGCCTTTACAACGGGAAGTGTTAGCCAAATGCAAGGGTGTCCATCGCAAGGTGGAATCTGAAGGAAGCGCTAGGCAAACCCTTGACCTGACGAACAGAAACTATATCAGGCTCAATAATATCGGATAAGGTTGCTAAACAAACTGAAGTCCAAAGTTGTACGGAGATATTTAGGGTAAATATAGCAGGTATATGAGGGGAAAGTTACTGTTCTTACCTGGGGAGGTCTTACAGACATAGGAAAGTTTTTTTTTACAGAACTATGGATAACAATTGCTGTAAGAAGTCAGCAGAAGTCATAGTAGGTATGGATACAAGCTTGGCAATACCAAGAAGTCTTACGAAATACTGAAGGACTGAACTTAATTTAAATGAGTAGTAAATGAATGTTACCTAATGAAGG
>NZ_JBTXLS010000048.1:0-22897 GCF_054871665.1 Myroides sp. LJL115
CTATACTTCTATACATGACATCTACTTAAAAGTATCGTAAAGTTAAGAACCGCCTTGGTACGGATCCGTATGCCAGGTGGTGTGAGAGGTCGGCTGAAGAAATAATCTTCAGCCTCCTACTCGATTTTTCTAGCAAAGTAATACTTTTAGTATTTGGTATAAGAAGCTATTTCTAAACCATATCCTGTCATACCTACTCTTTTACTTTGTTCTGTGTTAGTCATTAGGTTAATCTTATTGATTCCTAAATCGTGTAGAATCTGAGCTCCAATTCCAAAATCTTTGTCATCGGCTGCTAATTTAGCAGTATCTAAATCTAGTTTACCACCTTGTTCTTTTAATAAAGAAAGGCGATTAAGTAAACTTGAGCTCAATTCCTCTTGGTTGATAAATAAAATAGCACCTTTTCCTTCTTGGTTAATTTTAGCAAAAGCAGATTCAATGCGTTTGTCTAATTTACCACTTAATGCATCTAAGATATCATTGGTACCTAACATAGAATTAATTCTTGTAAGTACAGGTTCATTTTGATCCCAATCTCCTTTTGTAAGGGCTAAATGCACTTGTTTATTGGTGATTTGTTGGTAGGCTCTTAAACGGAACTTACCAAAGCGAGTATCTAATTCAAAGTCTTCTTTCTTTTGAATTAAACTATCGTGTTTCATACGGTAAGCTACTAGATTTTCAATAGAAATAATCTTTAAATCCCACTTTCTAGCTACTTCCATTAATTCTGGAAGTCTAGCCATTGTACCATCCTCATTAAGTATCTCTACTAAGATTCCTGCAGGTTTAAAGCCAGCTAAACGAGCTAAATCTACAGCTGCTTCTGTATGACCAGTACGACGTAATACCCCACCTTGCTTTGCAATCAATGGGAAGATGTGTCCAGGACGTCCTAAATCTTCTGCTTTAGTTTCTTCTTTAACTAAGAATTCAATTGTTTTTGCTCTATCATAAGTAGAAATACCTGTGGTACATCCATGTCCTTTTAAGTCAACCGATACAGTAAAAGCGGTTTGGTGTAAAACCGTATTGTCGGTAACCATTGGATGTAGATCTAATTCTTTACATCTACTTTGAGTTAATGGAGCACAAATCAGACCTCTTCCATGAGTGGCCATAAAATTAATCATCTCAGGAGTTACCATTTCAGCCGCTGCGATAAAGTCCCCTTCATTTTCACGATCCTCATCATCTACCACGATGATTACTTTTCCTTGGCGGATATCTTCAATTGCCTCCTCGATGGTGTTTAGTTCAATATGATTTTGTGACATTATAGTTGTGTTTTACGCTTGTTAGTGTTTAAAATTTTTGTTGTGTTTCCTCTTTAACTTTTCCTTTAGAGGTAAACTTGCCTTTTACTTTTGTAAATAAGTCTACTACAAAGTCTATAGGAGCGCTGAAATTAACGTCTCCATTATCCTTAGTGGCCGTATAAGTTAAAAATATAGCTAAAGGAGTTAAGGCTAGAGGACCTATCCATGCTCCAACAATAGGAGGCATTCCATCCTCTTGGGCTACTTTAGTTCCAAAGGTATTAATAAAGTGATAAGAGATAAAGATTATTACGGCAAAAACCATAGGTAAACCTAAACCTCCTTTTCGTATAATTGCTCCTAATGGGGCTCCGATATAGAACATTAGAAAACAAGAGAATGCAATTACGAATTTTTGGTATAAAGCCAAATAATGCGAATTGATATGTTTTTTCTGGGCCAATACTGTTGCGTCATTGGTTTCTGCATTAAAGACCAAATTGCTAATATACTCTTCCGAAGTCTGTAAAATACGCTGTTGATTGGTTAAATCAAAAAGGCCTAATATATCTTTTGGTGCTTCTGGTAAATACGTATAAGTAGTATTATCTGTAGGAGAAGAATAAAGTGACTTTAGGCGTAAGGTTAAGTTGTCGGTATTAGATACTTTATTATTGCTAAGCTCTTGAGTTAAGGAGTCTATAGTATAATTTAACTGAGACATATTTAGCATATGGTAAGTATTGCTAATAGCGTCCTGATCACCAGCAGTGGGGTTTAATGCGTTAAGGTCCATATTAAGGGTATAACGATCAAACTTTGCTTTGATAAATGGACTTTTCTTTTTTTCGTTATACGTTTTAGCCTCTACATCCTCGTAGTAATTACCATCTAATAGATGTAGTTTTAATAAATTACTCGATGTACTACTTTCCAATTCTCCTTCTATAGAGCGAATAACAGCCTTATTGCTAAAACCACCATTACTTCTAATATGCATTGTAACATTGTCTAAGTATTGTCCATTATCTCCTGATTTTTTGTCCACTTTGATATTGGCATTTCCTAACTCAGTAAATTGACCTTGAGCAATAGCCATTGCAGGTTTAGTTTGAGAAATCTCTTTACGTAGATTAATGAACTTAAATTCGGATCTAGGTATGACATCGTTGGCAAACCAAAAGGAAATAAGGGCTAAAATAGCGATAAAAATCGATAAGGGACGCATTGCTCTAGCTAGAGAAATACCAGAGGCTTTCATTGCTGCAAACTCATAGTTTTCAGCAAAGGATCCAAAAGTCATTATCGAGGCTAGAAGTACAGATAAAGGCAGTACTAATTGCACCATTTTAGGGGAGTAAAACAATAAGAATTGAATTACAACAATTACATCTAAGTCTTTACCGGCTAGTTCGGTAATAAACAACCATACCCCTTGGAGTATAAATATAAAGTACAAAATTGCAAAGACCGTAAAAAGGGTCATAGCAAAGCTAGTTAGAATATAGCGGTCTAGTATTTTCACAAAAAATAAAACTAATCTATTTTATTAATATAATAATCGGAATAAGCCGATGGTGTAAAGGTAAAATGATTTTTTGACATAGGCTGATTACTTTGGAAAGAATTAACCACCAAGGTAGATTTTGTGCCGTTTTTGTCCATTTGTACTTTAGTATAGATATTTTTCGTGGCATCCTCTATTCCTAAAAGGATATAATCAATAGTACTGTTTTTATCCGTTGGAAGTAGTTTGATGTATTGTATTTTTTTTCCTTGTATCATTGCTGTTGTATCCCATTGGAAATCAAAACCACTTTGGAAAAAATCCAATAAGTCAGAAGGTAGTAAAGCATTAGTGTTTTCTTTTGAGTAGTTAGATACTGTTACCTCCATATCTTCCTCAGAAATAGTATATACTTTTTTACCGTCAAAGATTTTGGTTACATCCATGAACTCTAGTTTATAGAGGTCTTTTTGTAGATCTAATTGCCCCTTGGCTTGAAAGCTAGGCTGTAAATCATTTTTCTCTATAGAGTTATAGCTAAAGTCTAGAGATACGTTCTGGTAATTTTTTACTTTATTACTTACTTCTTGTAAGTAGTTTTTTGCTCTTTGGCTACTTTGTGCAAAAGTTGTAGTTATGCTAAAAAGAGATAATATACTATAGATAATTAATTTTTTCATTTGTTTTGTTTTAGTTGTTAATCTTGGTTCAAAAATTGTTCCAAACTCACTAAATCTGGTATGTTAACACTTCTTGCCTTACTTCCCTCGAACGGACCTACAATACCAGCAGCTTCTAATTGGTCAATAATTCTTCCCGCTCTGTTATAACCTAATTTAAGTTTTCTCTGTAATAAAGAGGCAGAACCTTGCTGAGCGGTTACAATAACCTCTGCAGCTTCTTTAAAAAGCTGGTCTCTCTCACTTACGTCTATCTCTAGGTTAGAACCGCCTTCTTCTCCAACATATTCTGGTAAATGGTAAGCGTCTGGGTAGGCTTTTTGTGAACCAATATACTCGGTTAGCTTCTCTACCTCAGGTGTATCTACAAAGGCACATTGTACCCTTACTATGTCATTTCCTTGGGTGTAAAGCATATCTCCTCTACCAATTAATTGATCCGCACCTTGACCATCTAAAATAGTACGTGAGTCAATTTTGGAGGTTACCCTAAAGGCAATTCTAGCTGGGAAGTTAGCTTTAATAATACCTGTAATAACATTTACAGAAGGTCTTTGTGTAGCAACAATTAAATGGATTCCAATGGCTCTAGCCAATTGGGCTAAGCGAGCTATAGGGGTTTCTACATCTTTTCCAGCTGTCATAATTAAATCTGCAAACTCATCGATAACTAGTACGATATAGGGTAGAAACTGATGTCCATTTTCCGGATTTAATTTACGTTGCTTGAATTTTTCGTTATACTCTTTAATGGTTCTTACCGAGGCATCCTTTAAAAGATTGTATCGGTTGTCCATTTCAATACACAAAGAGTTCAGGGTATGAATTACCTTAGTGTTATCGGTTATAATTGCATCTTGGCTATCTGGTAATTTCGCTAAGTAATGTCTTTCAATTTTATTGAATAAAGTAAGCTCTACTTTCTTTGGATCCACCAAAACAAATTTCACCTCTGCAGGGTGTTTTTTGTATAGTAAAGAAGTTAGAAGAGCATTTAAACCTACCGATTTACCTTGACCTGTTGCACCTGCCATTAATAGATGGGGCATTTTGGCTAAGTCAACTACAAAAGTTTCATTGGAAATTGTTTTTCCAAGTGCTACAGGTAGCTCCATTTCAGCATTTTGAAATTTTGGAGAGCTAATTACACTTTTCATTGAAACGATTGAAGGATTAGTATTAGGAACCTCAATACCAATGGTTCCTTTTCCTGGTATAGGAGCAATAATACGAATTCCTAATGCTGCTAAGGAAAGGGCAATATCATCCTCTAAGTTTTTAATCTTCGAGATTCTCACTCCAGCCTCAGGAACAATTTCATATAGGGTTACTGTAGGACCAACAGTTGCTTTAATTTTAGCAATGTCAATTTTGTAGTTCTTTAAAGTTTCTACAATATTGTTTTTATTGGTCTCTAGTTCCTCTTGGTTTATAGTAATACTTGAGTTACCATATTCTTTTAATATCTCAATGGACGGAAATTTATAATTGGCTAATTCCAAAGTAGGATCAAACTCACCAAAGTCCTGAACTAGTTTTGAAGCTAGGTTCTCCTCTAAGGTTTGTTCTTCTACAGGAGCTTGGATTTCAAACTCTTCATGGTGTGGTTCTACTTCTAGTTTTGCTGAAATAGAATGGGTGTTGTCCAAAGAAAGCTCTAAATCCATCACAATATTCTGTTGCTCTTGTGTTTGGCCAATTTCTAGCTCTTGGGCTTGTGCAGGCCCTTTGGCAGGTTTTTGCTCTTGTGTAAGTTCGTCTTGTGGGGCTTGAGTTTGGTCTGGGTAATCTTCTACTATAGGTGTTGACTTGCTTACAGATTCTACAGGAGTATTAGGAGCAACATTTGTTGGATTCTCCTGTTTCGTATCTTGTAGAGGTTTATCTTTAAAGTCATTATGACTTTGCTTCCCTTTGGCGATTAGTTTTAATATATAGGCTTTAATTGACTCAATAGTAGCCTTCATCTTTTGGGGAGATGGTTTAAAACGGAATAAAATAAATGCCACGCTTAAAAATATAATAACTAATAAAGTGCCAAATACACCAAGGTAGTCAACTAAGTAATCGTTGATCTCAAAACCAACACTTCCTCCAAGGAGTGGGTTTTTGGCTGCGAAAAAACCAAAGAAAACACTTAAAAGCAACATTAGGGTTAAGTCCCAGAAGATTACATTTTTGATTCTTTTACTTTGTACACCAAAAATACCATATATACCGGTATGAATTAAAATGATAGGGATAAGAAAAGCTGCAATTCCAAAACCTTGGTAAATTAATATATGTGAGATCCATACGCCAAATTTACCAGTTTTATTTACTACCTCTACTTCTCTTTGTCCTAAGTCGTGTAAGTGACTTTGGTCTATTTCTCCAGTATTAAAATAAGATATCAAACTAATTGTTAGTAAGATACCACAGGTAATAAGTAGTAATTGGAATAAGAATTTAGTTTTAAATAGGGAGGTATTATATTTTGGAGTAGCCTCCACTTTAGGTTTAGCTTTTGTTTGGCTGGTCTTATTATCTTTTTTCATTGTTGCTTTTATAACTAAAAGGGAATAGGGATTTTGGTTTTTGTATTAAAACTAGAATACTGTTATTAATAGTTTTTAAAAGAATATTTTTATCCTATAAAATGCCATCAATAACAGTATAATACCTTATTTGTAAACTATTTAAGAGCCTCTAGTGCTTTTTGATAGTTTGGTTCATTCGCTGTTTCACTTACTTGTTCTGTGTAGATTACACGGTGGTTTTCATCTAAAACCACAATGCTTCTAGAAAGAAGTCCTTTTAGTGGACCGTCAGTAAAGATAAGTCCGTAGTCTTTTCCAAATTGTCCATTTCTAAAATCAGAAAGCATTTCTACATTCTCAATGTTTTCTGCACCACAAAAACGAGCTTGTGCAAAAGGTAAATCGCGAGAAATACATAGAACTACTGTGTTTTGTAAAGCAGCTGCATCTTGGTTGAAATGTCTAACAGACATTGCACATGTAGGAGTATCCACACTTGGGAAGATATTAAGAACAACTTTCTTTCCTTTGTAGTTAGATAAGTTTTTATCTTCTAATGTTGTAGATACTAAATCGAATTCTGGAGCTTGGCTTTGTAAAGCTGGAAGTTCTCCAATTGTGTGAATAGGATTGTTTTTTAATGTTACTTGAGCCATAATTTTTAGTTTTAATACAAAACAAAAATAGGCAAAATTTACTAGATTAACCTCTTAAAAACAGCTATAAATATTCGCAATTCCCTAAAATCAACATAAAAGTAATACCATAGTTAACAAAGAGAGAGTAAAAATATTTACCGGTCTTAGAAGTTCTTAAATTTTTCTATACGTTGTGTTTTACTTTTTTGATTTGTAAAGACAGTGCTTTATAGAAGTTTTTTATAGATTTTAGATAATCTGCTTTGTAACCAATAGACTAGGGTAGAGCCTAGGTGGAAGGATATGGTTGCTAATTCATTTAAAAAGTAGGAGAATTAAAAAAGGGACAATCTTTTAAGACAGTCCCTTTTTAGGTATTGTTTTGGCTAAAAGCCAGGATTATTTATCAATAGACCCTAGTACTCTTTTCATAAAAGCGTTTAAAGCTTCTTTTTGTGTAGCACCTTCTTTGATCATTTTTTGAACCTCTAAGGCTCCATACATATTTGAAATAAGCTCTCCAATTACGTCTAATTCTTCATCTTTTAAAGATGGAACTTCACATAAGTTTTCAAGAACTTCAATTGTTTCAATAATGTAATCTTGATCGTTTTGCTCAATAAATTGAGTCAAATGTTTAATTACTGGTAATTTCATTGCTTTTAAACTTAAATGTTAAGCTAGCTTCTCTACTAATTCGTTAAGAACTTCCGCTTTATTTGTTTGTGTTTGTTCAACTAATTTACCATCCACAAAGATAGCAAACGTTGGTAGATTGGTAACCTCTGCTAATTTTCTTGACTCTGGAAACTTCTCAGCATCGGCTATAATAAACGTGATGTCTTCTTTTTCCGTTGACAGTTTTTTAAACTTAGGTTTCATAATTCTACAGTTACCACACCATGTTGCAGAGTACTGAACTACTACTTTGTTATTTGAGTTTACAAGTTCTTGTAAATTATCTTGATCTAATTCTAAAAGCATATTATTTTGATTTTTAGGTTACTAATACTACTACGATTAACTATTAAAGTGCGTAATTGTATCTTAGTGCTTGCTTAAGTATTCAGCAACACCTGTTCTGTTAGCATTCATTGCGTCTTTTCCTTCTTCCCAGTTTGCAGGACAAACTTCTCCAAAGTTTTGAACGTGAGTATAAGCATCAATTAATCTTAAGTACTCATTTACGTTTCTACCTAATGGCATATCGTTTACTGATTCGTGGAAAATTTTTCCAGTCTCATCAATTAAATAAGTAGCTCTGTACGTTACATTTGATCCTTGAACGATAACTGTATCTAATTCTGCATCATACTCTTCTGATTCGATGTCTAAAATACCTAATACTGAAGATAAGTTTCTTTGAGTATCAGCGATAAGTGGGTAAGTTACACCTTCGATTCCACCGTTGTCTTTTGCAGTGTTTAACCAAGCAAAGTGTACTTCGTTTGTATCACAAGATGCTCCAATAACCATTGTGTTTCTTTTTTCGAATTCACCTAAAGCTTCTTGGAAAGCGTGTAATTCTGTAGGACAAACGAAAGTAAAATCTTTCGGATACCAGAATAATAATACTTTTTTATTGTTTTTTGTAGCTTCTTCGAAAATGTTGATTCTTAAATCGTCACCCATTTCTGAAATTGCATCAACTGTAATGTTTGGAAATTTTTTACCTACTAAAGACATAATTATTGTTTTAAAGTTATTATATGTTTCTTGTTATTTTCTATTGCAAATCTATCACCAAATAAGTCAAATTAAAATCAAAAGCCATTATTTGTTTTTATTTGAGTATAAGTTTTTCTTATAGTATTTCTCTTGAAGCTATAAGATAGCTTTATAGTGGTTAGTGTTTCACAATGGTCTAAATATACAACTTTAAAGTGATATGTTAAAATTATAAGGTGTTAGAGAATTGCTAATTTTTAGGTTTTATCATTCTAATTTTATAGTTCAAGGCCGCATATAATAAAGTAACAAAAGGGCTTAAGTAGTTAAATACTGCATATGGTAAGTAGGTTAATGTTGGTATACCTAGTACTCCAGCATGATAAGCTCCACATGTATTCCATGGGATAAGTACAGAGGTTACTGTACCAGAGTCTTCTAAGGTTCTACTTAAGTTCTCAGGTGCTAAGCCTTTTTCTTTATATGCCTCTGCAAACATCTTACCAGGTACTACAATCGAAAGGTATTGGTCAGAAGTCATTACGTTAATAGCCAAACAACTTGCCACCGTACTTGCAAATAAACCAAAAACACTATTTGCTATGCTAAGTAATGAAGTCGATATTTTTCTAAGAGCTCCAATTGCCTCCATGGTTCCTCCAAAGAACATTGCACACAAAATAAGCCATACCGTATTTAGCATACTAGCCATTCCACCTGCCTCAAATAAACCATTTAAGCTTTCCATTGGAGAGACAATGTGAATATCTGTAGTTAAAGCAAGCATGATTCCCTTATATGCATTATAGTAAGAGAAGGTATCTCCTCCAGAAATAGCAAGTACTATTCCTGGTTGAAAGATTAATGCACATATTGCTCCTAAGAGTGTACCAATTAATAAAGCAGCAATTGGTGGTACTCTTTTTACAATTAAGAAAATTACAATCAATGGTACTAAGAATAACCAAGGGGTAATTAGGAAAGTATTAGATATTGCGTCTAGTGTTTCTTGTGTATTTACTTCACCTTCTGCGCTATAGATAATTCCAAAGGCTATAAAGACTGCTAATGTTACTATATAAGTAGGCACTGTCGTATAGGCCATGTATTTAATGTGTGTAAAAAGATCTGTACCAGCCATAGTAGGGGCTAGGTTTGTAGTGTCAGATAAAGGCGATAGTTTATCTCCAAAATAAGCTCCTGAGATAACAGCTCCTCCAACTACTCCAAGTGGCATTCCCAAAGCGTTTCCGATACCAACAAGTGCTATACCAACAGTAGCTGAAGTAGTCCATGAGCTACCTGTGGCAACCGATATTATTGAGGTAATTAAAACACAGGCTGGTAAATATATAGATGGGTGTAGTATTTTTAATCCGTAGAAAATCATATTAGGAATTATGCCACTAATTAACCAAGTACCGGATAAAGCACCTACTAAAAGTAAAATGAAAATTGCACTAGAGGTATCTCTAACGTTATTGGTGATTTGAATTAAAATTTGCTCATAGGGAACTTTATTAAAAACACCTACTGACATTGCGATGGTGCCACCTATTAATAAAATAAATTGATTTGTACCACTAAGCGCGTCATCCCGGAATACATATACATTAACTGCAAGTAAAGCTACAAGAGCAATTACAGGAATTAAAGACTGAAATAGTGAAATCTCCTTAGGATTGGATGCATTAGTAGTATTCATTTAGTTGAAAGTTATTAATATTAACTGCGAATGTAAACAAATATTTTATTTAAAGACAACTCTGATATACAGGTAGTTTAAAATTGTCTTAAAATTTAGCGTGTATTATATTGATTTTTAAAAAGTTGGTATTTTTTATCGTTTTTATTTAAATTTTCTATACTTTAAAAACGGATATTTAAAAAAAAATATACTATATTTACTACTTTGTATCGAATATCAGAATATTCTGTGTTTTAAGTTTAACACCAAATTATTTTGTTGTACAGATATAAATTATTGTTGTAAGATGTTTAGAGCATCGCTAAGAGCTACTTATAAAAAAAATAAGTAGCTTTTTTTATTAATGGACTCTATCTTTGTGCTATAAAAAATACTTATATTATGATTGTAAGGGAGAAAACACATGTTTTCAAAATGCTCTTCACCTGGAAGGGATCTGTTTTATATAAAATTTACCCTACCCTTGTTGCTGTATTTATTTTTTCTTGGCTGGTTTATATAGCAAGGATTTATTTTCCAGAGGTTATCATTCCTTTGAATATAGGAGCATTTACTTTAGTAGGAATCTCTTTGGCTATTTTCTTGGCCTTTTGTAATAATGCCGCCTATGATAGATTCTGGGAAGGCCGAAAGGCTTGGGGTAATTTGGTTATTTGTAGTAGGTCTATTGGTTTTCAAATTTTAAATTACCTTCCTAATAAGACTCTGGAAGATAAAAAGATACAACAAGAGGCTATTAAAATAGTAATTGCTTTTTGTTATGCCTTAAATTACCAATTAAGGGAAAAGGATGATTTTAGTAAATTACAAAATTTACTTTCCCACAAAGTGTATGAGAAAATGCTCACTATGCGTTTTAAACCAGCTTATTTACTTTGTGAACTAACTGCTTTAATTGCCAGGTGTTGTCGGGAAGGAAAAATAGATACCATTACTCAGGCTAGAATAGATCAAAATATAGACCAGCTATCTAATATATTGGCAACTTGTGAGAGAATTCTACATACAAAAATTCCATTTGTATATTTTGTAATGTTACACCGTACCGTTTATATCTATTGTTTTTTATTACCCTTTGGATTGATAAACCTAATTGTTTGGACAATGCCGTTTATTGTGACTTTTGTAGCTTATACTTTTTTAGGTTTAGATTCAGTGGTTGATGAGATAGCAGAGCCTTTTGGCGAAGAGCCCAATGATTTAGCACTGGATCAAATGTGCGCAAATATTGAGCATTCTCTATGTGAGATCACAGGCCTTGATTTACCTAAACCCGTTGTAGCAAACAAAGATTTTATTGTGAGATAAAAAAAAAGGATTACCTACTTTGTTTAAAGTAAATAATCCTTTTTTTATAATTTAAAGAGTTTTTTTCTTGTTTTAGGGTTTACTTGCGTAGTGTTTACCTGCTGCCACACATAATATAACTCCAAGGGTTACCCCAATCATTAATAATGAAATGGATTCATGTAATAAAATTGCAGCTAAAGCCATTCCAAAAAATGGTTGTAAAAGTTGTAATTGACCAACTTGAGCAATTCCTCCTTGTGCTAAGCCTTTATACCAGAAGATAAAACCGACAAACATGCTGATTACTCCCATATAAAGTATTCCTATCCAACCCTGTATGTCTACTTGCCATAGATTTTGTGGAGCCTCTAAGTAAACCATTGGTAAGGATAAAGGAAGAGTAAATACTAAAGCCCAAGAAATTACTTGCCAACCTCCTAAGCTTTTAGAAAGTACAGCTCCTTTAGCATAACTCCAACCGCAAAGGATAATAGCTCCTAACATTAAGATATTTCCAGTTAAATTTCCTTCACCACCTTGTAATATGGCATAACCCACTACAAGAAGGGCGCCTATGCTTGAAAATAACCAAAATAATTTATTTGGTCTTTCTCCTGCGATAAAAACTGCAAATATTGCTGTACACATTGGTAGCATTCCTAAGAAAACCAAGGAGTGAGCCGAGCTTATATGTTGCAAAGCAATAGCGGATAATATAGGGAAACCTACCACTCCGCCTAAGGCTACAATTAGTATAGGAATAATTTGGTCTTTAGTAGGTAGTTTTTCTTTGTATTTCCATAAACAAAAAAGTGCTAATAATCCTGCTATAGCAGCTCTACATGCTGTAGCAAAGTAAGGATCAAAGTACATTACAGCCATTTTAGTAAATGGCATGGACCCGCTAAAGAGTAAAACTCCAATAAAGCCGTTTAGCCATCCGCTAGAGTAAGCAGATGTGCTGTTGTTTAAGGTGGATGTATGTTCCATGTTTTTATTTTTTACAAATGTACTGCGTCTTTTTGGTTAAGCACAGTCTCAGTTTTGTATATTTGTATGGACACAGTTGAAAAAATATGGAAAAATCCTATTTATATATCGAGATTGCCAATGGTTTGAAGAAATTAATCGATCAAGGCGTTTTACAAGATGGGGATAAACTACCTTCTATACGGGTTTTGTCTAAAGAATATAATATAAGTGTGAACACAGCCAAGAGAGTCTACTGGGAATTAGAAAGTCAAAACTTAGTATATGCCAAAGCTCAAAGTGGATTTTTTGTTAGTAGGGCCGCAGTATTGGATCTTCCTTTAGTACAGGAAACAAGTCCAAGGTTAAGACCTAGTAAATCAGCTCCTTCTCAAATCATTAAAGCCGTTTATAGTGATATGGGAAATAAGGATATGACTTTATTTTCCTTCAGCGCTCCCTATGGAGAGTTATTGCCCATTGCAAAGATTAAAAAGCAAATCATTCAAGCTGCTAAAATATTGCCTAGTGCTGGTATAGATTACGAGCCAGTACAAGGGAATTTAAACTTAAGAAAAATGGTTGCTATGCGTAGTCTTTTATGGGGCGGTAATTTGAGTGAAGCAGATATTATTACAACAAATGGGGCGATGAATGCACTTGCTTTATGCCTTATGGCTATTGGTAAGCCAGGAGATACCATTGCTATTGAGAGTCCTTGTTATCCAGGAATTTTACAATTAGCTAGTAGTTTTGGATTAAAGGTTTTAGAGCTTCCAACTAATCCAACAACTGGTATTAAAATTCAGGCTTTAAAAGATGTAATAGACAAAATTGATATTTGTCTTTTGATTAGTAATTACAATACCCCCTTTGGTAGTTGTATGCCAATTGAAAATAAACAAGAGGTGGTTGAGCTTTTACACCGATATAATATACCATTAATAGAAGATGATGTATATGGGGATTTAAGTTTTTCTCAAAAAAGGCCCCTATGTTGTAAAAGCTTTGATAAGTATGGTAATGTAATTTACTGTAGCTCAGCTTCCAAGACTCTTGTTCCAGGTTATAGAGTGGGGTGGATTGCACCTGGAAGGTACAAAGAGCAAATTCTTCAGAAAAAACTCTTCCATTCTATCACCTCGGCTAGTATAGTGCAGGAGGCATTGGCAAATTTTTTCAAATTGGGTCTTTATGATAAACACTTGGTGAAATTGCGCAAAGATTTATACAGTAATTATTTGCGATTCGTACAAGTGATACAACAGTATTATCCATTGGGAACTAAGACTTCTCGTCCTCAAGGAGGTATGGCTCTTTGGGTAGAGTTTGATCCAAGGTTAGATACTACTATACTCTATAATTTAGCCATAGATAAGAAAATTAGTATTGCCCCTGGTAGAATGTTTACTCTACAAAACCAATATATGAATTGTATGCGCCTTTGTTTTGGGCTTCCTTGGAATGACAAAGTGAAAAAAGATTTAATAACTCTAGGGAATCTAGCTCATGATTTATTGAGTAAGACTTCATAAAGAAGTACTTAGTTGTTGATTTTTTAGAATTTTAGCTCATTACTATTATTTATAAGTCTAGAAGTTTTATTTTTGTCTTTATTCAAAGGAATTTCATTTGCCAATTTTATAGAGTTTTTACTATGTTTGATTTTCGTTTAAAAGTTTTTTATACCGTAGCAAATAGGGGGAGCTTTACAAAAGCTGCTCAGGATCTAGGTATTTCTCAACCCGCGGTAACTAAGCACATCAAAGAAATTGAGCAGCATTATCAAATAAAGCTCTTTAATAGAGGAGCAATGAAAATCAGTTTAACCCCAGCCGGAGAGCTTTTACTTCAATATGCCACTGAGGTTTTTGCACTACAAGGTAAGTTGGTCTTCGATCTTCAAGCTATCGACGCTCTTGTAGAGGGCTATTTACGCATTGGAGCTAGTACTACCATTTCTCAATATGTTTTATCGCCCTTACTTGCAAAATTCAGAGCAAAATTAACCGATGTTCAAGTAGATATTACCTCGGATAATAGTAGTATTATCGAGCACTTACTACTGGATAATCGCTTAGATGTTGCTTTAGTAGAAAACAGTAGTAGGAATCCACAGATTAAGTACCAAGATTTGGTGCAAGATGAGATTGTTTTGGTGTGTAGAACAGGTAATCCTTATGTTCAAAGCGATTTAATAAGTCCTAAAGATTTATTGAAGTTGTCTTTTTTATTAAGAGAGAAGGGATCAGGAACCTTAGATATTGTAAGAGAGAATTTAGAAAGAGTAGGTATAGATATACGGGATTTAACCTGTGAAATGAATTTTTCTTCTACCGAAAGCATTAAAATGTATTTGATGCATTCCAACAGTTTTGCTTTTTTGTCTATTCATGCTGTTTTAAAAGAATTAAAATACCAAGAACTGCGTGTGGTAGATATTGCTTCATTGAGTATTATGCGAAATTTTAGTGTGATTGAACTTCAAGGTCAAAGTAACTCTTTGGTTAATATGTTTGTGCAATTTGTAAAGAGTTATAACTTTAGGTTATAAAGGATAACTATTTTGTATGAAAAAACATCGTTAAAGTGTCATAGCTTTGCAGGTATAAAATCTTATATGATATGTTTTTTAAATCTTCGTTTTTTCATAAAACACTTTTTTTTATTCTAATAATTCTTTGTGTTTTTCCGTTTATGAGCCCGGGGATGGCTCTTTTGGCTGGGGTAATTTATGCTCAGTTTAATATACATCCGTTTTTAAAGCATTCTGCAAAAACAACTAGTATACTACTTAAAGTTTGTATTGTTGCTTTAGGATTTGGAATGAATCTTCAAAGTGTCTATCAAAGTAGTGTGAAGGGGTTATCTTTAACTATTTATACTATTGCTTTAGTATTTGCTTTGGGATTTGTTTTAACTAAAGTTTTACGCTTAGATAAAAAATTAGGATATTTAATTACTAGTGGTACCGCTATTTGCGGGGGAAGTGCTATAGCTAGTATAGCTCCTGTAATTAAACCCTCTAGTAAAAATATTTCTTTAGCTCTTGGAGTTGTATTTATTTTAAATGCTTTAGCTTTATTTATATTCCCCTTCTTTGGGCATTATTTAAACATGAATCAAGAGGATTTTGGACTCTGGTGTGCTATAGCTATTCATGATACTAGTAGTGTGGTAGGAGCAGCTCAAAGCTATGGTCCTATAAGCTTAGATGTAGCCACTTCAGTGAAACTCTCTCGTGCTTTGTGGATTATACCTTTGAGTTTTATATCTATGTTTTTATTTAAAAGTAAAAACGCAAAAATTCAGATTCCCTATTTTATTGGTTTTTTCTTAATAGCTATATTATTAAATACCTATGTGGCTTTTGTAGAGCCATACGGTGTGTGGATAACTAAAGTAGCTAAAGAACTACTTAGTGTAACTCTTTTTTTAATAGGAAGTAATTTGTATTATAAAGATATTGTACAAGTTGGGTTAAGGCCATTTATTTTAGGAGTTGGTTTATGGATTGCCGTTAGTGTGTTTTCCTTGCTTTGTATTTTATATTAGGTTAATAGCTTAAAGATTAAAAAATGGGGGCTATCTCATAAAGATTACCTAGCTGTCATTCAGGAGTAAATTATTAGGTGTAATTTATATTTCAGATTAAATAATTAGATTATACTAAGTAAAGCACGATATTTATTAAGTAAGAAAGGGGCTGTCTCACAATTGAAGACAGCCCCTAAATATTTTAAAACATAAGTGTTTTGGTTAAACCTGTAAAATTCCTAAATTAAATTTCTTTTCAATAGGTGAGTGATCTGCCGCTTCAATCCCCATAGAGATCCATTTACGCGTGTCTAATGGATCAATGATAGCATCTGTCCATAAACGAGCAGCTGCGTAGTAAGGAGAGACTTGATCATCATATCGAGCCTTTATTTTATCGTGTAGTTTTTCTTCTTGTTCTTTGGTTAATTCTTCTCCTTTTGCCTTTAGGGAAGAAGCTTCGATTTGGGTTAGTACTTTAGCAGCCTGAGAACCTCCCATTACAGCTAATTCAGCACTTGGCCAAGCAAAAATTAGACGTGGATCATAGGCCTTTCCACACATGGCGTAATTTCCAGCTCCATAGGAATTTCCTACAATAACAGTGAATTTAGGTACTACAGAATTAGAAACTGCATTTACCATTTTAGCTCCATCTTTTATAATTCCCCCATGCTCGCTTTTACTACCAACCATAAAGCCCGTTACATCTTGTATAAATACTAAAGGGATTTTCTTTTGGTTACAATTTGCAATAAAACGCGTTGCTTTGTCTGCCGAGTCACTGTAAATTACTCCACCGAACTGCATCTCTCCTTTAGCATTTTTAACTACTTTTCTCTGATTTGCAACAATTCCAACTGCCCAACCATCTATACGTGCATACGCTGTAATAATACTTTGGCCATAGTCTTTTTTGTACTCTTGTATTTCAGAGTCGTCTACAAGGCGCTCAATGATCTTGTACATATCATATTGCTCTTGGCGTGATTTAGGTAGTATTCCATAAATTTCTTGTGGATCTAATGCTGGCTTATTTGGTTTTATTCTATTGAATCCAGCTTTTGTGAAGTCACCAATTTTACCAATCATATTTTTTATAGTCTCTAGGGCGTCTTTATCGTCTTTTGCTTTATAGTCCGTTACCCCAGAGATACTACAATGCGTAGTTGCTCCACCAAGTGTTTCATTGTCAATACTCTCACCAATGGCAGCTTTAACCAAATAGCTTCCAGCTAGGAATATACTTCCTGTTTTATCTACAATTAAAGCCTCATCACTCATAATAGGCAAATATGCTCCTCCAGCTACACAACTTCCCATTACTGCAGCGATTTGAGTAATACCCATACTACTCATAATGGCATTGTTTCTAAATATTCGGCCAAAATGTTCTTTGTCTGGAAATATTTCATCTTGTAAAGGCAAGTAAACTCCAGCACTATCTACCAAATAAATAATTGGTAAATTGTTTTCCATAGCAATTTCTTGGGCTCTTAAATTCTTTTTTCCAGTCATTGGGAACCAAGCTCCAGCTTTAACCGTAGCGTCGTTGGCCACGACAATACACTGTTTATTGCTGATGTAGCCTATTTTTACTACCACTCCAGCGCTAGGACATCCACCGTGTTCACTATACATATCCAAAGCAGCTAAAGCGCCAATTTCAATACTAGGAGCATCTTTATCTAAAAGGTAGTCAATTCGTTCTCTAGCACTTAATTTACCTTGCTGATGTAATTTTTCTAATCTTTTTTGTCCTCCACCAAGTTTAACCTTGGCTAACTTTGACTTTAATCCGGAAAGAAGTAACTTATTATGGTCTTCGTTTTTATTGAAATTTAAATCCATATTATACGCGAATATTTATGTGTCTTTAATAACGTTTTCGCTAATGTACAAAATAAAGTAGTAGTTAAAGTATGCCTGCTAACAATAAATTCTAATGAATATTTTACATTAAGGTAACAATAGATAAATAATTGTTATTACTTTTGTCCACGTTTCACATAACATTTATTATAGATGTCGCTAAATAACATTTTTCAATTTTTAGTACCAAAGGATAAAGTGTTTTATCCTTTATTTGAGCAAGCTTCAACAAAGTTGTTATTGCTTTCACAAACATTACATGAGGCTGTAAATGCTCCAAGTAAGGAAAGAGAAAAGATGCTCAAGCAAGTTGAGAATCTTCAACATGAGATAGAAGAATTAACCCAAAAAACAAGGGTAGAGTTAGTTAAGAACTTTATTACTCCTTTTGACAGAGAAGATATCTATAACTTAATGACAGCTGTAGATCAAGTAGCGGATAACTTAGCCGATGCTGCCTCTAGAATGCGTCTTTATCAAATTGATAAAATTACTAAAGCTCTTAGAAAACTAACCGAAGCTAACTTAGATGCTTGTAGTGAAGTGAGTAGAGGTTTATTAGAGTTAAAGAATTTAAAAAACTTACAACTTTTAAGTGAGGTATGTAAGAATATTGTGCGCTTAGAGCGTAAAGCAGATAAGGTTTTTGATAAGGCTGTTTTGGATATTTTCGAGAATGAAGGCGATGCCATTGAGATTATAAAATACAAAGAGGTAATGGCATCTTTAGAAAGTGCTACCGATAGTTGTAAAGATGTAGCCAATGTACTGGAAACAATCACAGTAAAATATTCTTAATTTTCAGGAAGCGTTTTTTATGGAGTTTTTTACAGAATTGTTAACTAGTCAAAGTGGTATAATGTTAATTATTATTATCATTTTAGCCTTAGGGTTTGACTATATTAACGGATTTCACGATGCGGCCAATTCTATCGCAACAATTGTTACCACTCGTGTTTTAACACCTTTTCAGGCTGTTGTTTGGGCTGCTGCTTTTAACTTTGCTGCTTATTTTATTTCCTTATACATTATAGGGGAGTTTAAAATTGGTAATACCATAGCAAAGAGTGTTAGCGAAAACTTCATTACTTTGGAGGTTATTTTTGCGGGGCTAGTAGCTGCTATTATTTGGAACTTAATCACTTGGAGATTGGGAATACCTTCTTCTTCTTCACATACTTTAATCGGTGGATTTATTGGAGCTGCATTAGCTTATGCTGGTGGATTATCCCCTGGAGGAGAGGATGTAATTGTTTATTCTAAGGTGATTCCAATTTTCTTATTTATTTTTGGTGCTCCTTTATTAGGAATGGTTTTAGCTTATTTTATAACCATAGCCATTTTGTGGATTTGTAGAAAAAAGAATCCACATAAATGTGAAACTTGGTTTAAGCGTTTACAACTTGTTTCTTCTGCTCTGTTCTCTTTAGGGCATGGAGGAAATGACGCTCAAAAGGTAATGGGGATTATTGGAGCTGCTGTAATCTTTTTCCATATTCATGTGGATCAAGACCCAGCTTATTTACAAAGTGGCGTAGATACCTTCCAGGTTTTCGTAGAGCATTGGTGGTGGGTGCCATTAGCTTCATTCTTATTCATTGGTCTGGGTACATTATCTGGAGGATGGAAAATTGTAAAGACAATGGGATCTAAGATTACTAAAGTAACTCCTTTAGAGGGTGTAGCAGCAGAAACTGCTGGAGCATTTGCCTTGTACATAACAGAGCATTTCGGAATTCCAGTATCTACCACCCATACCATTACAGGGTCTATCATTGGAGTTGGTATCACAAAAAGAGTCTCTGCGGTTCGTTGGGGAGTAACTATTAACTTACTTTGGGCTTGGATACTTACTATCCCTGTTTCGGCTGTATTAGCCATGATAGTATTTTATCTAATTCGCTTAATTACCCACTAATATATAATATAGTACCTTAGTTTTTGTAGGACATAACTCTACAAAATAAGCACAATAGTAAAACACCAAAAAGCAAAATAATTTTGCTCTTTGGTGTTTTTTTTGCTAGTAAAGATAAGCCTTGTTTAAGAGATGTTGAGAAATAAAAGTCATGTGGATACCCAAAATTATCTCACACAAAGTAAAAGAAGTTACTTGAGATGTTTTTTCTTTAACTAAAAGCTTTATATTTGTTGTAGTATATAGGTGGCATTCCTCTGCTTGAAAAAGGGGTGTATGTCTTTATATATAGATAACCTTTGTTGGCAAACAAGGTTTTTTTAAAGATGGGGATCTTTAAAAAAGGGGCTGGTAGGAATTCTTATCAGCCTTTGTTTTTTAGGTATAACTGCATAGAAATAATTGGATAAAAAAAAGGTGTTTTCAACATGTTGCTGAAAACACCTTTTTTATTCTTTTTGTCCCATCATCATTAAATAGGCCTTTAAGAACTCGTCAATCTCCCCATCCATAACCGAATCAACATCAGTTGTTTCATAAGAAGTTCTTACATCCTTTACTAGTTTGTAAGGATGCATTACATAGTTTCTAATTTGAGAGCCCCATTCGATTTTCTTCTTATTGGCTTCAATTTCATCTCGCATTGCTTGCTTTTTCTTTAGTTCAATTTCGTATAACTGACTCTTTAAAAGCTGCATTGCTTTGAGTTTATTGTCCAATTGAGAACGGGTTTCAGAGTTTTCAATAACTATTCCAGTAGGGTGGTGTCTAAGTCTAACTGCTGTTTCCACTTTATTTACATTTTGTCCCCCAGCGCCACTAGAGCGCATGGTTTCCCATGAAATATCCGATGTGCTAATATCAATTTGGATACTTTCATCGGCAAGTGGGTAAACATACACAGAGGCAAAGGAAGTATGCCTTTTTCCATTACTATCAAAAGGGGAGATACGTACTAATCGGTGTACTCCGTTTTCTCCTTTTAAATAACCGAAGGCAAACTCTCCATCAAACTCTAATGTTACCGTTTTTAGTCCCGCGACTTCTCCTGGTTGATAGTTTAGTTCTTTTGGGGTAATGCCAAAATTCTCTGCCCACATTAAGTACATGCGCATTAGCATTTGTGCCCAATCACAACTCTCTGTACCTCCAGCTCCCGCCGTAATTTGAACAATAGCACTCATATTATCTCCTTCTTGAGATAACATGTTTTTAAATTCAAGCTCTTCAATATAGCCAAGGCATTCTTGGTACTGTGTTTCCACTTCTTGAGCAGTAGCCTCACCCATGGAGAAGAATTCTATTAAAATCTCTAATTCTTCAACACTTTGTTGGGCTTGTTGGTATTGTTCTACCCATTTTTTCTTAGCCCTTAAATTTTTTACTACAATTTGTGCTTGTTCAGAGTTATCCCAAAAATCGGGAGCAAATGTTTTTTCTTGCTCATTTTCAATCTCTATTAGTTTCGTTTCGACGTCAAAGATACCTCCTTAACGCACCAAGGCGATCAATAATGTCCTTTTGTTGTTCTGTGGTTACCATAATTTTTAATACATTTATAGGCAAAAATACTTATTCCAATTCAATTTATGGAAATTAATTTAATCAGTGATACAATAACGAAGCCTACACCGGAAATGGTGAGCTATATGCTAAAGGCAAGAGTGGGAGATGATGTGTACAAACAAGATGGTAGTACTAATGAACTAGAATTGGCTGTAGCTGAGCTGTTTGGAATGGAAGCTGCTTTATTTTTCCCTTCGGGAACTATGGCAAATCAGGTAGCTGTAAAGCTACATACTCAACCGGCAGATCAAATAATTTGTGATAAATCTTCTCATATTTATTTATTCGAAAGTGGCGGAGCTGCTTTTCATAGTGGGGTGAGTTGTGCATTAATCGATGGAGATAGAGGAAGAATTAGCCTAGAAGACATACAAAAAGTATATACCGATCCAACAAATATTCATTTTCCGCAAACTTCTTTGGTGTGTTTAGAAAACACAACTAACAAAGGTGGAGGTGCTTGTTATGAGTTAGAAGAAATTGCAAAAATAGCAGAGTTCTGTAAAGCAAAGGATATTAAACTACACTTAGATGGGGCAAGACTGTGGAATGCTTTAGTGGCTAAAAGTCAGCACCCTTCTCAATTTGGTGCTTTATTTGATACTATTTCAGTTTGTTTCTCTAAAGGCTTAGGAGCCCCAATTGGTTCTGTTTTATTAGGCAGTAAAGCAGATATTCAAAAAGCAACACGTTTGCGTAAGTTATATGGTGGTGGAATGCGTCAAACTGGCTATTTAGCCAACGCAGCTTTGTTTGCATTAAAGAACAATGTAAGTAGGTTGCAAAGGGATCATTTTAGAGCAAAGCAATTAGAGATGCTTTTAAGAAAGAAGGACTACGTTAGTGAGGTTTTACCTGTACAGACTAATATTGTGATTTTCAAGCTAATTAAACCCGCTTATAACCAGTTGTTCTTAGATAAGCTAAAGCAAAAGAATATAGCTATTAGTGAAATGGGGCAAGGTTGGCTTAGAATGGTAACTCATTTGGATTATCGTGAGGTAATGCATGAATACGTTATGGAGACTATAAGCAATATGGTGATTTAGGGTACTTAATAAAAAAGTATTCTTTTAGTTGACACATTTATAGTAAGATAGATATAATTTAAGTTTATTTTAATGTTTGCATATCAATAAAAGTAGTACTTTTGTTTAGATTAAAAATAAATAATGGAAAAGTTAAAACAGCGTTGGGGCGTAACCTCAAATTACCAAATAGTGATTATTTTAATTGTTTTTTCAATCACTGGAACAACCTCTTCTTATCTGTCAGGACCTATTTTATCCTTTTTAGGAATAGAACGAGGAATTATGCATCCGGTACCTTACTGGATATTGTATGTAGTTTTGATTATGCCTGTATACAAAGTTTTATTAGTTTCAATAGGAACTGCATTTGGACAAAGAACATTTTTTGTGAACTTCGTTCGTAAAATGCTTCAAAGAATGAAATTAGGTTTTTTGATGCCGCAAGCTACTCCTCAAGGAGTGAAACAACACGTTAAAGACTAAGCATTATTATTTTAATAAAAAGCGGTACAAGGTAAATGATATTAAATGTCCTTATTTTATATTAATTCTATTGTTCCCATAAAAGACAAAGGCTGAAATACATCTGTATTTTAGCCTTTGTCTTTAGTGTGCCCAGCATGGGTAGTAACTCTAGGGTGTAAGTCCCGAACACGCCTTTACAACGGGAAGTGTTAGCCAAATGCAAGGGTGTCCATCGCAAGGTGGAATCTGAAGGAAGCGCTAGGCAAA
>NZ_JBTXLS010000049.1:0-22543 GCF_054871665.1 Myroides sp. LJL115
TTATCGGAAATTTTGGTGCTATTAGCGGAATAATTGGTGCACATTGCTCCGGAATAATTGGTGCGCATTGCGGAATAAATGGTGTAATTTGGTCGGATTAGTGGTGCACTATAGAGTGGAATATCCAATTGTGACAAGGACATTCTTTTATTAAACAATTCTGAGAACACTATACCTAAAGCTATCCATCTTGGAATATTACAATATAAACTAAGTCACATTAGACAAGATTTATTAAATCCTGATATTTATTTATACCCTTGGGATATTTTCGACAACAATATCGAATTACATGATCATCACATTTACCCTCTATTCAAACACAAAACCGTAAAAGAAAGCACAAAAGATATAAGGAACAACAAGAGAAACATCCTAAACAGTTTTTTAAATAGAATTTATGTAACAAAAGAATCTAATCTTTCAATATCATCGTTATCTCCATCCACCTATTTAGAAGGTGTAGATATTAGCTCCTTAACTTTTATGAGTGAAAGTATAAAGTATTCTAAGAATGATAATGAAATTGAATCTATTATAAGTAGAAATTTTAACTTCTTTAAAAATAGTGTTATACAGACAGTTTATCAATTATTAAAATAAATAAAAGCTCTGAAAATATTTTCAGAGCTTTTATTTTATGTTTAATCTTCAGTACTCATAAATGCAGCTGCCATTTTACCCCAATCCATACGAGCATCTTTTACTTGATTTTTAATACGACCATCAGGTTGTTCGTCTTCATATCTAGCCCATGCCATTAATAAAAGCTTCATGCCATTTTTAGCAGTAATTAGTCTTTGCGTTAAAGTATCTTTTTCAATCTCATCATTAATCTCATCATCAAGAACTTCTACGAATTGATGATATGCAGGATGATTTGTATTCAACTTAATTATAATCTTTCCTCCTACTGGACTCACAGAGAAAAAAGCATTAGATTCTAAACTTGCTGTTACAAACTGATATAAAACATTTGAATTAAAAATCTCATTGGCGTATTTGTCCGCCTCAGGAACAGCATCATTTGTTAGCTCATCTATAATTTCATTTATCTTTTCATCATCAGTTTTACCCTCTGATTTTGTATCACTTTCACTTTTATACCCAGATTCTTTTCTTTGCTCAGTAATATCCGTCGCATGCTTCTCAGCCACATTTTCTTTTTCAGTATGGCGAGTCGATTTTTCTGGACGTTCTAATGTTTTAGCTTGAGCTTTAATTAGATTTCTCAATGATTGAATTTGATTTTTTACATCTATTGCTATTCCTATTAAATGAACTTTATGATCATTATCAGCTTGAAGATCTTCTTTAAATTCTGCTAACGTCATATTACTTTCTTTTAAATAATCCTCAATATCCAGACTTCCTAATTCTTTAAAATTATTGGCATATTGCTTATTATTAGTAACTCCAAAAACCTCATCCAACGCAGGAGGAAACTCTATTTCAACGCCCCACCATCTCTCTCTAGAATCATACCTATTAGTCCAAGTTGTATCTAACTCAAGTTCTCTACCTGCCCTTAAAACAGACACCCCAATGTTTTCTCTAGCGTGTATCCCATGTTTACTAGCACCTGCATTATAACCTTTTCTTGTTTGTTCTGAAGCAAATGAGTATCTAACAAAAACATTATGTTTTTCACCATCTAACTCTATAGTATAAGTTTTTTGATATCCATCATCCCCTCCATATTTATTAAACATAGGGTCATTTATACCCAAATCTTTTAATGTTTTAGAAACACTTGTATTTGACATTAAATATAAAGGATCGTTAGCCAAAAAAGCTTTCTTTATTTCAGGTTTAGATAAATTATTTTCATTTACAACAATTGCATTAATAATACAATCACCAGAATTAATGAATTTTCTATACATTCTACCGACAATAAATTCAGAATGTCCTATTATTGTCTTTCCTGATTTCCATAAACATCTATCTAATTCAGACCAAATAACTAAGGTTCCTGACTTAGCAAATTCCCCACCTATTTCAATCCATTTTTCAGGTACTTCCTTCTCTATAGGCTCAGGTACGTCAGTTAAATTACCAGATTCTATTTCATGTACATCAAGGTAAGAATAGAACGTTTTTCCTGTTTCTTTTTGCCAAGTATAAACCTCTACTTTAATAGCTTGAGATATAGAAGAAGATGGAAGTCCCATTCCAAATTTTCCTATACCAGTTTGAGCACTTTTTTCTAAATTTGTACCATTACCAAACTGAAGTGCTTTTCGCAAAGTATCTTTACTCATACCACTAGCATTGTCTAACACGGCAATCTCATTAATTCTAGACATTGTTCTAGTACCAATGAATTGATCTTTTTCTAAACATATTAAATCAACTTTAGTAGCCCCGTGCTGAATTGAATTATCAATTAACTCCGCAATTGCATAAGCAGTATTTTTATAACCATTATCTCTCATTGATTTTACAACAAGATTTACTGGTACAATTGAATTACTCATATTATATATTATTTCTTATTAATTAATATCATCCCAAACATCATCCCAGTTCGTAAATGCATCAGCGACGTTACCGAATCCTGGCAAATTTTCATCAACAACCGTAACTATTTCTGCTTCCTTATTTCCCCCCGATCTTTCACCTCTTATTGCTCTTCCTACCATCTGACTATATAACACTAATGAATCTGTAGGACGTGCTATTACAGCACAACTTATTTCTGGAGCATCAAAGCCTGTTGTTAATATTCCATAATTACATAATACCAAAGATTCTGGATTATCTTCTCTTGATATTTTAAAAGCTTCAATAATTTCAATTCGGTCCGAAGCACTTGTATCAGATGTCAGAACTTTGGAGTTAATCTCTAAAGCAGCTAAAATACTATTTAAAAATATTGCATGTGCTTTTGTAATTGCGAAAACTATGATACGTTGATGTTTTAAGACTAACTTTTGGATTTTAGAAATAATCACTAAATTTCTTAATACATCCTCCGATAATTCCTTCAATACCTTAGGGGATAGCACGCCATTACTATTTAAATAGTCTAAATCTCTAGCTGATAGTTTTATACCACTATTATTTAATAAAGTAGTATTAATAGTTTTTGCTAAATATCCCATCTCAACTAAATAATCTACTGGGTTATCATATCCTTCAATTTCTATCTTTACTTTCTGTTTATAAAAAAAATTAGCTAATTTTTTATCTTCCTCAGGATCATTCCACGTTCTTCCAGGCGTTGCAGATAAGCCAATTAAAGCTGCTTTATTCACCACTAATAAAGAATTCAACAATAGTTCATAGGTGGGTGCAATTGCTTGATGGGCTTCATCCATAATTACTAAAGAACAATTATTAGAGAAGATACTCATTTTCGAAGCATCTTTCAATAAAGAATTATAAGTTTTATCCAAACCTGCAACTATAAAACTCCCCTTACAGGAACTTAAATCAATATTTGAATCTCCCCAAAACTTAACAGCTCTAATACTCCTATTCCCCAATAATTTCCATGCTTCAAGAAATTCGTCATATGCTTGATCTAAAAGCTCAACAGTGTTAGCAAACCATACAACATTCTTGTCTTCATTTTCTAGTAAATGGTTGCAAATATAATTTATAGCCGTTCTTGTTTTTCCAGAACCTGTTGGCATATGTAATAATACCCTATTGTTAGAGGTTTCTAGAATTCTTTTGACTTTACCTAACACATTTCTTTGATAAGGATATAATGGGTATAATGGCTCTATATTGTCTTCTAGATTCCATTTTACTATCTCTTTTTCTGAAATTGCTTCATCAAATGAAACAAAAAGTATTTCGATATTTTCCTTATTATATTTGAGTTCTTTCAGCCCCACATAATAATTCGATTTAATATTGAATTTCTCACCTAAAGCTTTTACCTCACTTTCTTTTAGCGAATCTATTATAAAATCTCTGGAAGTTTTATTTCTCAGTAATTCTTCGTTGGAAAAACTATTTTTCAAAACCCTCACTATAGAAGCAGAATAAAGATGCTTGCTATCTATTTTATTTAAAATACTTACCACATCCTCTCCTAAAAGGACTTGGAAAATATCCGTATCAAATCTTGAAACTATGTTATCTAAATTTAATATCATTATATATATAATTTAATATTTTTGAATTATTTATAATCTATACTTCAGAATCAAAAAAAATCACCTCACTTCTATTTCCAGGAACTGAAACAGAAAATCTATCATCAAAAAAACATATCCAACGATATAAAATATTAACAATACTATCCTCTTTCATTTCATAACTACGAGGTATAGGAACATTTGTACAGTTATTTTGAATCCATCTTACACATCCCCCATAATTAGAAGATCTGCGACTAGATGTGCTTATAAAGTCTTTAAACTTAATAATAAATGGATGAGCATTAAATCTAGTTTCTAATAACTCTAAAAACTCTTTTCTACTACAATTATCTAAATCTATTTGATAAGTAACTAAATCTAGTACAGCACATTGTTTATCTATTTCAAGACTATCTTGCCAATCCAAACAAGTATTCAGAAACACTTCTGGATCAAAACTTTGAGGTAAGGCTGACAATAAAAAATCATTCTTGAAGTTAACTTTTGAAGATTCAATATCTTTAAATACTACTAGTTTTTCCCTTTGTTCCTCAACACTCCTTTTTATTCTAGAAAATAAATCATCATCAACAACAATACTTTCATTGATAATTCTACGCAAATAAACCTGAGTATTTAAATCAACTTTTTCTAAACCTGCTGCTAATTCAAAATTATATTTTTCAATCAAAGCTAGCCCTCTATTTGTTATATTTGCAGATCCTAGAATAATGTTCTGATCGCCATTCCATAAAACCTTTAAATGTATCCTAGGATTTCTATATAAAGTTATTCCTTGCTTTTTACAGTAGTCATATAACTCTATATCAGAAACACCCTTTATCAAATCCTCTATACTCCAAGAAACAATAATTTGCTTTATAGAATTAGAAGCATTGATTTTTCTCAATGCTTCTAATTTAATATATGGTGAGAATAAAATCACTTCTTGGTTTACAGTGCAGAAAGCATTAAACTTTAAAAAAAGTTCTTTATTATATATCATATTTCACTACCCTTCTTTAGATATCATTAACTCTTGAAGATTAGCATAAAACCTACTTAAAAAGATATTATCTCTATCTTTACTAACTGACCTGTCAACAGTAATAGCAAATGATACTATAAGGTAGATAATAGAATCTAATGCTTCTTGTAAGTCAAATACAGTCTCATCACTTAAGTCATTATTTTTAAGTTGCTCTCTTAGACTAAAGATATTCTCTTTATAAAATAATGTACTTGTGTTAATTGCAATAATCTTAATATTGTCTTGATTCGAAAGTTCAATCATATTATAAAGTTCCTGATTATTACTTTTTCTCTCAAGATAAAGAACAGAATACTTCTGTCTAGTACGTTTTAACCAGTCTAAAACTAAATGAAATTTATTATTGTTTTTATCATTTTCAAAATTAGTATAATCATCTAAAGCTAATTTTAATTCCTCTATAAATTCTCTAGTAAACTCCTCACTATCAATTTCTTTTTCACATTCCCTACATTTCCCCTCTATTGTTTTAATATGATGCACTGGACATAAATCTATACGAGGAACAATTTCACATAAACCACATTTACCGAATTCATCTAATAAAACATCATGCTTTATGCAAATATTACTACTACCGCAATGTTTATTTTTACATAAACCATCTCGACTTAAAATAGTACCGCACTGAGAGCATTTAGGTTTACCTCTATCTTTAATAGTTGAGACCATTTTAGATAAAATCGCATTGATTTTAGCAGAAAGCTCTATAGCGACCTTTAATGTATCACTATCATCTCTATCTCCCTCTAAGTCATCTATAGTGTTGTCTAAGAATCTAAAATTATCTGCATTAGTTTTATTTGCATTAACTTGCATTAAATCATCAGAAATAGCTGAAAAATTCACTTCAACTTTCATCCACTTACGTCTAGAGTCATTAGCTAAATTTGGAAAACCAAACCTTCCTAAAGCTAATTCCCTATTTTCACGTAACAAGGAAATACCATTAACCTCTTCATATAATCTACCGATAGGGGTGCCTCCAGAACCTTTTTTATTACCTTCACCGTCATTATAATGTTGAGTTTCCTCTTTTGCAATAGAAGCTGTTATAGTAAAAGTGTGTCTTACTCCATTTTTATCGTCAAAATACAAACTAGTATTATCGACTAAATTTCCATTTAAAGCAAAGAGTTCAGATGTTGCGCTAGTACCATAAGTGTTTCCTAGATCACTAACTATTGTATTTGTATCTAAAAATAATGGATCAAATTTTTTAATATCTTTACATAGATTATTGTCCTTTGTATAGGTATTTCCTTTTTGATTTAGATTTCTATTATAAACAAGAAATTTTATCTTTACAGATTTACCTATAAATTTTCTAAAAATCCTACCTATCTTCTTTTCTATTTTAGAAATTAGTGTTCGTGCTAATTTGAACTCCAAAGAGTCACAATTTTTCCAAACTATAACAGTACCTGATTGGTATAATTCAATATCTGGAATTATTTTCATTATATCATCTGGGAAACTTGACAAAGTCTTCATCGGTTTATCAATAATCTCTTCATCATAATCAAACTCTTCATGATTACGATAAACATGTTTTATTCTCTTATTATCCTGCCATGAATATACATGATAATTAGATGTTTGGGAGCATGATGAAAAAGGAAGTCCCATACCAAACTTTCCTAAACCAGAACTTGCGCCTCTATTTGTTCCTCCTCCAAAAGCTAAGCAGTAATCAATAATTTCATTCCCCATTTCATCAAGCCCCATACCTATTCCATTATCTGATATATAAATATCCTTTATCTTTCCTTCCTCTTGAATGAAACAAATATTCACAATTAAATCTTTGTCATCTCGTTTCCATTGAATCGAGTTATCAATAATTTCTGAAATTGCACCTACCGTCTTATTAGTCGATAGTTTCCTCATTGAATCTAAACCTTGCCTCGTTAAAATTGCCATACTTTATATTTTACCAAAAATCATTAAAATAATTAAATAACTCTGAAGGATTAGCATATCCTTCTAGTGTATCTTTTACTGTTAAAATTTTATTTTTCTGAATATGTGGGTTCCCACCATTTCGTTCTCCACGTAATGCTCTTCCAACCATTTGTGAGTATAACACAACACTCTTGGTAGGTCTTGCAATAACAAGTGCATTTAATTTAGGAGCATCAAATCCTGTTGTTAAAACACCATAATTAATTAAAATTTTACTTTTCCTATTTTTAAAATTACTAATTAAAAGTTCTCTTTGTTCTAAATTAGTGCTTCCTGTTACATAATCTGAATCAATATTGTAGACATTTTTCAATAAAGCTTGCAGGATTATACAATGACTTACACTATTAGCAAAAACCAAAATACTTTCATCCTCATCATAAGAATTAACAATAAAGTCAACAATAAATTGATTTCTTTCTGGATTAGTAGATAATACACTAGAAATTATATCATCACTACTGTTTTTTTCAATTTTAGAAGTAACTTCAATAGGATATAAATCTATCTTAGCTAAATATTTCTTTTCTTGTAAGTACTTTAAAGGCTGTTCAATTGTAGTACCTTTTATATCTGTCATTCCTATAATTGTTCCATTAAAAAAATCTGTTAATATTTGATTTCCTTTATAATCTAATGTTCCCCTACCTGGAGTAGCAGTTAAACCAATTAGCTTGGTTGTACTTAATTGAGTAACCCTATTTAACATCTCAATATAAGTTGTAGCTAAAGACTTATGAGCTTCATCTACCACTACTAATTGAGTGTGATTTATAATGAAGTTTTTAGTTACTGTTGCTCTTAAATCATTTTTTTTCAAGAAAGCCTGAAACTTACTAAAACCAACAAACACTATTGAGAACGAATGCTCTAAAACAGTTTCTAAATTAGTTATATTGGCATCATCAAAAAACTTCACAAAGTTAATAGGAGAATCCCCTTTTAATTGCCAAGTTTCTTTTAAAGAATCATAAGCTTGTTCACATAATTCTTTTGAATGTGCAAACCACAATACTACTTTTTTATCATATTCAAAAGTTGAATTATTTACTCTTATAAAATCAACTATAGCTTCAGTACATGTTTTAGTTTTACCACTTCCTGTAGGCATGTGGACTAAAAACCTATTATGTTCTTTATCAAACAAGAATCTAGTTATTTGGTTTTTTACATTTTTTTGATAATCATGCAATGATAAAAAATACTTTTTTTGTATTCGTTCACTATCTAAAGGAGTAAAAGGAGAGACTACCTCATCATTTATACTTACTCTTTCTTTTTTCTCATAATTGAAAAAATGCCCATCTAAAGCTAAAACTTCAATAATCCTTTTTTTAACTTTCTTTCGACTATTTGCTTCAAAAAAAGATTTAATACTTTTCAATTTTTGACTACTATCATAACCTTTTATTAAATCATTTAGCTGCGAATCATTTAGATTTCTCAAGATTACAGATTGTACATCTCTCTTATCTAAAATAGTATTTTGCAATGAATCTATTAATACGGCAGCATAATCTATTTCTTTATCAGGAAAGAATTTGTTATAATATCCTATAATCCCTTCTGCTATTTCATCATTTAAAATATTTTTGAATAAATATTCATTTATATTTTTTCGTAAAACTTTATATACTATTTCTAAATTTCTATCCATACTAATAACTTTCTAATTCGTTTAATGCATACTCATACATATTTATATTTAACTTCTTAGAGTAAATATTTTTATTTGAATTGAAAAAATCAAATAAATCAGTATAAACAACTATACTAATTAATTTAAAAAGTTCTTTCCTACCATAACAGTAATCTTTGAACTTATCATTAATTTCTACTACTACACTTTCTTGTACGGATCCTGAAAAATCCTTTGGTTGAAAGAACACAATTCCTTCTATTTTTACAAACCTAAAAATGAACAACTTATTATTAAATTTATATTTATCTAATTGCTTTGCATCAACGACATCAGTAATGTTAACTTCAAAGTTGTCTCCATCCTTGGCTTTGCAACTCGAGTCAATTTTATTTAGAATTGACCAATAGTTATCTTTAAAAATTAATTTTCTGCTGAACAGCCACACAATAATATCTATAATTTTACTAGCCTTAATATCAACGGTATACTGTGAATACATTAATTCTTTTATTTGTTCTGTTGTCAAAGATTGCTTATACTTAATAAATATAGATTCTATTTGATCTCTTTCTTGTAATAGTCTTTCTTTATCAATATACTTACATAAATATGGGTTATTTAGATCGTCTTCATTGAAATATTTTTTCCCTAAATTATTACTTATCTGATTTAAATCAACTCCATCTAATTCTTCCACTTGTTTAAATTCAGAGTAACTATCTAAACTAGTTTTTATTATATCGTTACTACCTTCAATATTATTTTCTAATACTTTTTTAGGTGTGCTATCACTTTCTATAACAACTTCCGCTAAAATCTTTACACTCTCTATTTCAGGTAAATTCTTCCTCTCAACAAACTTGCTAATTGCAAGACTTCTCTCTATTAGCCAACTAACTAACGTATTAAATTCATCTAGTCTATAGTGAAAATAACCTGACTTATCAATTCTAAAATAATCGTTTAATAAAACTCCGACAAAAACATGAAGCTTTTCATAACTCTTATCAGTTTTACTATCTTGAAATCTGTGATTAGAAATCGTTTTTAACCCCCTTAGTAAATAATCAATAAGAACACTCTTACTACTATAAAAGTTAATCTGTGCTCTCTGGTCACTAGCTATGTTATTCACATAGTTTGATTTTATATCCAAATTAAAAACCAAAGTATAATTTAATGCAAAATCAATTTTATTATCTAGATTTCTATCATACTCTCCAATGAACTTTTTATCTAAGAAATTTAACTCTTCACAAATCGCAACTTTATATGGATCAAGAATCTTATCGCTTTCTTTATTGACATCCTCAGTTACTAAAAAAGCACCAGTGTATTTATCTATGACTATTTGTTTTTCAAATATTAGTTTTTCAACCTGAGTAAAAACATCATCTATTAAAACTGCTGTTTCCTTTTTTTGAATATTTTTAAATAAGGGTAAAGGATGAATAAACGGGGCGTTTCTATATAACTTTAAAATCTGATATTTATACTGATCACTTTCTTGCAAAGCAAAGCTCTGTTTCGTATTATTTTGTATAGCAACACTTGGTAAAAGTTCTCTAATAGCTTTTTGTTTACTAATTGCTTCATTACGAAAACGATCTAATTCATAAGGTTTAAAACTTAGATAGACTTTATTAATAGATGTATAAATAACATTACATAAATTTTTTTGATATAATGTTATAATATTACTTGTAAAATCATTTTCAAAACTACTAAAACCAACAGGGGATATTCCAGATAAATTATCACAAATAGTTAATAGTAGTTGTAAAACAACATTTTGCTTCTCAAAATAATTAAAATATATCCCCTTCTCATCATTAATATCATAATAAGCTGCACTAATCTTATTTATTAAATCTTGATATTCCCCTTTTTTATATCTAGTTTCTAAATATTTATCATCTAATTTTCTAAAAAAATCCTTCATAATAAATTCATTTTCCTCTAAATTATGAGAGTCTTACAACTGAAACAAATAATTTATTTTTTGCCCTACTTGCTTGTGTATAAAAAGATTTTGGCCCCTCTATATTCTGAGAATCTAATAAGATTACTACTTCTGATTCTAATCCTTTAAATGTATTTATATAACTATAAAAAATAGATTCATCATCTCTACCAAACGACCTATCATAGCTACTTTTTAAAGTAATCCCTCCTACTTTATTTACATCTTTTAAAGCATTTATTTTATCTATATTATTCACTAATATCAAAATATCTTTAGGCGCTACTTTATCCTTAGTTACTAACTTAGTTACTAATTCGTCCAAATACTCTATCTGTTCTTGGTTATTTGAAACCGACTTAATTTCGACTTTCTCTCCTTCAGGACTATCTTCAAAGTAAGAAATATCAATACTTAATAATCCTTTTAAAAACTCAATAATATTTCTTGTATTTCTACAATTTTCCTCTAATTGGGTTTTAACAACATTACGCCTATTTGGCACACCCTTAAAGGCATTAAATATATCTTGATTCTCATCCATAAACAATAAGAACTTACCTTCCTGCTTTAAGACCTTATTTATAAGATCTAACCAATTTTCTCTAAAATCTTGCCCCTCATCTACAATAACTACATCATACATTGGATAAGAAGGATCTGACTTTATTACTTCTAAAGCTTTATTTGGTATATAGGTATTAAAATATTCATTTTCAGATTTTTGTTTGGCAAAACTTTCGTTTCTCTCAGCAATACGCTTACACCAAAAATGGAAATTAGTTATTTCTAGAGCTCCCTCCTTATCTACATCATTTAAAGCTACATTATCTGCCTTAAATTTATTCCTTAAATGACTTGCAATCTCTTTGTTAAAAGTCAAATACAATACTTTCTTACCTTGTTCTTTATACTGTAAGGCTTTTTCATATGCAATAAGCGTTTTTCCAGAGCCAGCTGGTCCTTGCACAATTACATTCTGATTAGCCTCAAGAGCTTTTACAACTAAGGCTTGTAACTTAGTAAGCTTTACAAAGACATCATTATTCTCTTTTATACTTCTATGAAGTGGTTTTACAAAATCACAATTAACAAGTAGCCTATCTTTTAACAAAGAAAAATTCTTTAAATCTCCACCTACACGTTTAATTTCTAATTTTGTTTGGTCAAAATAATCTATTAATCTCTCTTCTATATCATCAATATCGTTACAATCAAATATTTTAATACGATTTAAATTTGTAGGTAAATCTGTATCGTAATCTATTTCTACATCAGGAAAAGCAAGTGCCCAGCTAACATTAACATCATTGAGTATATTCTTAAACCTGTTTAGGAAAGAATACATAGCTGATGTTACTTGTGTAATAGGAGATGTGTTCATTTCACGCTCATTCTGTAACCACTGATCACTATATGCATCATACTGTAAATTTCCTCCTTTTACTTCTAATACTAAAATAGATTCTAAAGTACCATAACGATGATCTACAATTATAAAATCAATTTCATATTGCATTCTTTCTTTAGAATTATACTCTCCGATAAATTCTTGATTATAGAAAACAGTAAACTCTTTACTATTTAATTTTGAAAGAGCTTTAAACAATTGCTTCTCAGAGTTAGGAGCCTCTTGCTTTATTGAATTTGGATATATCATCTACTTACCTATTAAATCTAATAAATTATCAATATTCTCTCTTGTATTTTCATAACTAAAGGAAATTCTTATAGCACCTTGACATTGCTTTTTTTCATACCCCATCGCAACAAGCACATGTGATGGTTCTACAATACTAGAAGTACAAGCAGACCCATTACTAACAGCTAAACCTTTATTTTTATCTATAAATACATTTGCATCGAAATTTTCTACAATAAAATTTAAAATATATGGGCTAGAGATTTCTTTTTTAGAAATAATATGAATATTATCCATCTTACTAAGTCGTTCTCTAGCATAATCATTTAACACATTAACATGTTTAAAATGTCTTTCTAAATTTATCAATGCTAACTCACAAGCCTTTCCTAAACCAATTATAAGTGGAGAGTTATATGTTCCACCTCTTTGCCCTTTTTCTTGGTTACCTCCATGAAGTAAAGGAGTTAAACGTATACCTTCTCTTCTATATAAAAACCCAACACCTTTAGGTCCATATAGTTTATGTCCGCTTGCACATAACATATCTATTCCTAGATCATTTACATTTATTGGTATTTTGCCAATTCCTTGAGTAGCATCACAAAAAAACTTTATATCATGTAATCTAGCAATTGTTCCTATTTCCTTTAGATTCTGTATAACCCCCGTCTCATTGTTTACTAACATAATAGATATTAAAGACGTAGTAGGTAGAATACTATTTCTTAACTTGTCTAAGTCAATTAATCCATCCATATTTACATCTAGATATGTCACATCGACACCTCTAGATTCTAAATACTCTAAAGTTGCTAAAATAGCCTTATGCTCTGTCTTAGTTGTAATAATGTGATTTCCTTTATCGAAATTTTCTTCTAGGTAACCTTTAAGTGCATAATTAATAGATTCAGTAGAGCCCGAAGTGAAAATAATTTCTTCCTTTTCAGCCCCTATAAGGTTCGCACAGTGCTCCCGTGCTACTTTAATCTTTTCGTTAATTATTTTACTTTTGTTATAAGTACTCGATGCATTATAGAACTCATCGATAAACAAAGGTAACATCTCATTGAAGACCTCAAGAGATACTTTTGTTGTAGCAGCATTATCTAAATAATTCATTTACCTTATTTTGGAAACATTAGACAAACTTATACTTGTCTAGAAACATGTATTAGTTTTTGTATGTACTTTTCATATTGAGTTTTAATAAAGAATTTCACTAGTATTTAAAACTCTTCTTTTATCAAATATTTTAACTTTAGAAAAAGTATACTTGATAGTAAAATAATCATTTTAAATAAATATCAAAAACTTTATTACTTATTGAGCCACTAAATTAAGAAAACTTAAATAATCAAAGAAATTATAATTAGTTTACTTATCTTTTTTATTAGCTAAGTAAGTATTAACCTATTTTAACAGCATATTTATTAAGAAAATAATTGGTATTCCATTTTTAAATAATCACATTTTTTATAACCTATCTATTAAAAGATAATTTTCTCGATATAAATAATTATTTTCACATCGCAACAATCACCAGATTTTTAAAAGAACAAATTAGTCTGCATTAGCAAATACCCGTACAAACCTATTATTTGAACTGTATAGATTAAATTAGAAAATACAAATACCTTTTAGTATGTTTATAGTTGAGTCAACATTTTAATTTTAGTTTACTATATAAGAATCTTAGATCTAAGATCCAATAAAAAAACAAAATAGCTTTTCGTACAATTAATAGAAAACGAATAAGAGAATTGGTAAATTGTAATAAATAATTATCATTTTAGTTAAGATTCACATAGCTGTAATCCATCAGTAGAAACTATTTTAAAAACGAATAATTTAGGTGCAAAATGAAAATAAAAAGTGCAAAATCATTTCGTTATTGGTATAAAACAGAAATAAGAGAAATAGATAAGTTAGATTTGACTTACAACGAAAATTTTGTAGGCACGTACCATAAAGAAAATGGTAAAAAATCTATTAAAGGTTTTTTTGAAATGTATCACGGAGATAAACCTGATATTGCAAGCTATTTACCTTCTATTTTAAAGATTGCAGAAGATGGTCAAGCTATTTACGAGTTCCTACAAAATGCAGTCGATTGCGGCTCTACTCACTTTTATATTTTCTATGACGAAAAATATTTCTTAGCTATTAACAATGGTAAACCCTTTGACATAGAAGGATTACGTTCAATTCTGAATATTGCCCAAACTACTAAAAAAGATCCTAATAAAATTGGCCGTTTTGGTATCGGTTTCAAGTTAGCCCATAGATTAGTTGGAAAAAATGAAGGAACAGAAGAACTTACCGAACAGTATAAAGGTCCTATTTTATTTAGTTGGTCGAAGTTAGAAGATTTAGAAAGTTTAATACAAGGCGAACAAATTGAGCCAATAGAGCCCCCACAAAAAGGTGGGGTAGATAATGGCTTCCTTGATGCGCCGTATTTGCTAAAATTATTACTCACAAACTTTCCTTCTGATCCCAATGAACTAGTAAAAGACATAAAATTTGAAGATAAAGTTCTCTTTTCTCAAGAAGAACTTGATGAGCTTATTATTTTTTTGAATCAAAATTTCCAAAAACATTCTGAAAGTTTAAAAAAAGATGTACTCGCCCAAGGAAGTTTATTTTTCATCAAACTAGGTGATGATAAAAAGAAGCTACTAGATAAAGATTACGCGGAGCTTAAAAATGGAATTGAATACTCAATGAACACCTTGAATAATCTCGAGAAAGTTTATCTTAATAACGAAAACATTTCAAAGACCCCTTTATCACTTGAGGAAGGGGTGATTAAAACAGGCTCAGAGGAATTCGAACGTATTTCACCTGAATACAAAGAGTTTGATATAAAGTTCTCTATTGGTTTTAATGCTATGAAATTTGGAAATGAAGAATCATACCAACAGATACATTTACTTAAACAAAAGCCTAATTTCTATAAATACTTCCCTATGGGAGATGAAGTTAATGGCTTAGCATTTATTATTCATTGTGATAGCTTCAGCAACGAAGCTAACCGAAGAAAATTACAAAAAGATCATATAAATAGTAATTTGTTCCCAGAGCTTGCAAAGTTTATTATAGATCGACTAAATAATTACAAAAAAACTGACAAAAGCAACTTTTTGAATTTATATGCTAGCATACTATTATCTGATATCCCTAACAAGGAAAATAATGAATGGTTAAAACCTGTATTTTATGATATTTTACATAAGTATATTGGAACAAATATACCTACTAAAACAAGTTTTTTAGAAAATCCAAATAAAGTTAAAATCAATAAACTTAAACAAAAGTTTAATCTTTCCACTTTCGGCATAGAGGATATTGAATGGTTCGAATGGGATAATGCAAACGATAATTTATTGATTACAGAAGCAACAAGTAAATTAGGTATTGAGCATTGGGATATTAGAGATATTGTTGAGAATGCGAATCTAGAAAAGATAAATAGCTGGATAGCTAATTGTGATAATAAAGCATATAATAAATTTCTTGAAGAACTAGAGAATAGTAACATACGAATAAAAACAAAAGAACATATTAAAAAAATCAAATTCTTCAAGTTTTCAAACCATAAATTTTATTCTTTAAATGACCTAATTAACAAGGATGACTTAGGACAAGTATCTTTTTGCTTTTCTAATGTCTTTTTAAACAATAATAAAACAGAAGGGATCAAAAATGAACTTATTAGACTAGGACTAATTATATCTGAATTAAAGGTTGAGGATTATCCTAACATTTTTTCTTCAATTAGATTTCCTGAGGAGAGAAAACTTTATTATTTAATTGCTAAAAGGTGTTTCCAATACCCTAATACCTTGACACCTAACGAAAAGAAAAATATATTTATAAACTTAACAAATGAACATACAAAGTTCGATAAAATTAAAGATAGTTTATTGAAGAGCCTTCTATTATTCTGCGATTCTAGTTCAAAAATAACGCCATTAAATGAACTTATAGGCGACATAAGCATTCCAAGGTACCTAAGCCCATACAAAATAAAAAAAGAGGAGTTTTTTCCTGAACTTAATCCATATCTACTTACTAAAAAAGAATCCATATTTCAAGTAATCTACCAACGAAATAAAGATAAAATAATTACAGAGTTAACAACAGTTGAAGAAATTAAATCCCTTATAAAAATCTACCAAAATCTCCAGAAACATTTTTTCGAAGAGTTTATTATAAAAAGAGAAAATGAGTTATTTGTAATTGCCAAAAAAACGAATGATACTTTTCAAGTATATACATCCGAAAAAAATATAATTAAATTTATAAATGACAACTGTGTAAATAAACTATTTATTCTACCTTTTGAATTTGCAGAACTATATAAAGAAAAAGGTATAATTAAAGGAGATAACCTACAAAATCTAATTTTAACCCTTGTTGCTATCCAAGACCACAAAGAAGAACTCGTTGATATTGTAAAATCTAATGCAAAACAAAAGTTTTTGGCAGGCCTTACCCATTTTAAATTCGATTCAAAACAAAAATATTTGATAGAAGATTACGAGTATAAAATTTTAGAATTAGTCATTAATGAAGTAAAAGACTTTAAAGACTTCCAAAATAAAGTATCTATTATAGTAGAGGAAAAAGAATTAACATTATCAGAAATCCCCCCTATAATTGACAGCATAAAAATAGAAGATTATGATATTAACCTGGCAAAAGTTCTTCCTAACAATTACGGAAATAGTGAGCATCTAAGTGCCTTAGTAAATCAGTTTATTGATCTTGGTTTGAATAAAGACAGAATTGAAAAATTGTTTGGTATAAGTGCAAAACCAGAGGCTAAAGAAATTTTTGAAGTTTTTTCTGAACAGGTGAAAGTAATAGAAAATGCTGAACAATTGGCTTTTTTATTTCTTTATGCCTTACATATTGAAAAAATAAACTTTGAAAAATTCAAAGCATTAAACATTAATGGAGAAGAAATTGATTTAGTTAAGGACAAATATTTAGATAAACTTGAATTTATTCAGCCATCTGAAGTACTTCACGAAAAGTATAATTCGGCAGCTAATTTTATTAAAAAAGATTCAATAATAGTACAGATTAATAAGGAGAACAATTCTACTTTAATGTTAATCAAGGAACCATATTTTGATGAAAGTAAATTTATTTGCCCACATATAAAGAAAGATTTAGATAAGCTGCAAAAGGTAAGTTTCGTCCAATTTCTATTTAACAAATGGAATGATACGATTATAAAAGGGTTAATCAAGAAAAATAACTGGAATATAATTACTGATATTGAAACAAAGAGTATTTTAAGTTTTAACCCAGCCACGTCTGTTTACCCAAGCCAATATGCTTGTAAAAGTGAAGTTTTACCAGAATACTTGCTTCAATGGATTGATAACGATGAAAATAAGATAGCTTTCCTGTCAGATTTAGGTGTTTGGACCGAAAGCTCAATAGTTGTTAAACTAAGAAAATTCTTAAGTAGTAAATGCAATGAATTCATGATTAATCAGTTACTTCAAGAAGTGCGATTAAACAATAACGAAAACATACTATTCAATACGTTTAATTGGCTCAAAGAAAAAAGTTTAACACTAACAAATATCGAGCAGCTTAAAACCTTCGAAAAAGTAGTTGAAATAATTAATAACATTAGAAATTGTAAAAATCAGACAAATCCTGATAGTATAGAAACCTCCAAGAATACAGTGTTTACAGATGATGTCAATAATAATAAAAGAGCTGACAAGGATGATACCAATAGTACAACGAGTAGTAATGAACATGTTATTAAGGATAATCTAGACAAGAATGAAACAATTGACAAGGATTTATCATCAGTAAATGATGCTACTCATAAAAAAACACTTAGTAAACAACTGCTAATTCGAAATGATTTTAATTTTGATAATTTACAATTAAATTCAACTGAAGCAGATAAAATCCAAGACTATACAATTTATCTCTATGATGGTAAAATGCCAGTAGATATAACACTTGATGAAGTTCAAGATTATATTTTTTATCAGTACAATCAACACAATTATGCCATCCAAGAAAATAAAATTTACATAAATACTAATGAAGACAAAAAGAAAACTCTACAAAAAATTGCTTCTGATGATAAGAATAATTTTACATTCGAAGATTTGTGGATGTTATTTAACGAAAAATCAACAAATGAACAAAAACTTTCTAAAAACAATAGTGCTACACTAAGTGCTACTATTACCTCCGATATTTCCAAAAATGACCAAAAAGAAGTTAACAGAGAAGCAAAAGAGCTTGTTAGAAAAAGATTAGAACATGAAGGCTTCAGTTTTACAAAAGGCATTAATAAGTATTCTATAATTGATGGGGTACTAAAAGACGGTCAAGAATTTCCATTGGTTGTAAAAAGTTATATATTCAAAGAAGAGCCTTTAAAAATCGGTGCAAACGAATGGATACAATTGATGAAACCAAACTCTATGTTATGGGTTAATTTTGGGAATGGAAAGTTAGGTTGCTTAAAACTATCTGAACTTTTAAAAAATCAAGACAAAATTGCAATTTCATTCAGTACTGAAAATCTTGATGTTGACAACCGATTAGCTAAACTTGCAGAGTTATTACGTTATTTTGGCAATGTTCATTTTGATTTTAATAACGTAATAAGTGATAATGTTAGCAGTAATCTCGGTAACTACAGTTTTGACGAACGTAAAACCGAAGAAGATTTAAGTAGTGATGATGAAAGTTTATTATAATAATGAGATACACAAGACAAGAACATAGTGATTTTCTTGAAGAAGAACTTCAAGCACAAACAAAAGCATTTAATCTAAAACTAGATTCCTCAGCTACTTTTTTACTCCAAGAAAAAGAAGAGCTTTTTGTTGCCCAATTCTTAGCATTAAAAAACGGAGAAATGATTTTGAAGTTTTCCACAAAACGCAGTTTACCTAGAAAAGGTGAGTACCTTTACTGTTTTACAGTCCCCAAAGAATTGAGGAACTATCGAAATTGGCATAATAAAACATATGGTGACTTGATAAAAGAAAAAGGAAATTTTACTGAAACTGTATGTGTTTGGCAAGCACCTGCTAAGGATAAAGAGGGAAATATAGATGCAAATTTTTGTCTAGCTGGTTTTCGTGGTATAGATTTAGACTTTTCAATAAATATTTCAAAAGCTGAAAAAATGATTTTGCTTATAGGTCCGAATAGACCACCCTTCGAATATATTTTAAATCTTCAAAGAATTGTACAAAACAATAATTCTGAAAGAGTAAATCAAATTTTAAACAAAAAATTTGAAACTACAAATTGGCCACCATCTCTACTTGATAACCAAAATAATATCTCAAGCTTTATCTTAAATCAACTTAATTTACAAGATAGTTTAATATTAATTGGTCCTCCTGGTACTGGGAAAACATATCAAATAGCAGAAGTGTGTAAGAAACTTTGCGGACAAGGTAAATCTGTTCTAGTAACATCATTAACTAATAGAGCCTTAATTGAAGTTGCTGAAAAACCAGCATTAATAAATTTATTAGAACAGGGAAAAGTATTTAAAACCAAAATTTCAACAGACGAAGCACAACAAATTCCATTATTGCAACAAATAAAAGAGCTAAGTCCAAAACCAGGTAATCTTGTTTTATCTACATTTTATATAGCTAGTAATGAAGCAACAAAGATCATGAACGACCCAATATTTGATTATATTATTGTTGACGAAGCGAGTCAAGGATTACTTGCAATGTTTGCTGCTGCAAAAATTCTTGGTAGAAAAAACATTTGGATAGGAGATACTAACCAACTTCCTCCAATTGTAGCAATAAATGAGGATAAAGTCAATAAAAAAAATTATAATTTTTTAGTAGATGGTTTAAAAACTCTTTCTGAGTCATATTCTGTTCCATTATATCAATTAACTGAAACTTATCGTTTACCCGACAGAGGTGCCAAATACACAGGAATCTTTTATAATAACAGCTTAAAATCTAAGTCGAACAAAGATTTACGATTATCTTTTACTGAATTACCAGACAAAATTAATGTCTTCTTTAATTCACAAGGCGGTCCAACTTTAATAAAAACAGATTTAGAAGTTGGAAATAAGAAGCCAAACAATGCATTAGAACTTGCTAAGCTATTAGTTATTAAATTATTGAAAACAAATGAAAGCCTTCAAATATCTGTTTTAAGTAACTTTGTAGAAACTGTGAAAGCCTTGCAAAAGAATATTTTTCAAACTGTAGGTAATCCTAAAAACTTACTTATTGAAACTGTCGCAAGAATACAAGGTCTAACAACAGATGTGACTATTTTTGTTATTCCTAATTCAGGCTATAATCGGTCCCTAGAAAAACGCTTGTTCAATGTGGCTACAAGTCGAGCAAAGCGCCATACGATTATTATTTCTGATAGGAACATTATTACTTCATATCCACAATTAGATAAGGATGTAAAAACTTATTTACAAAAACTAAATGAAGATTTCTCGTTTGACCTTATATCTGATATAAAGCTCTCCTAAACCGAGGCACCTTCAAAATAAGAATCCATCTCTTAATCATCCAAGACATAAAAATAGAATTATGGGTATAGAACTTAATGTAATCATAACTCTGTCTAAAGTTATTATACCCCTCTATCAAGGAATCATTGAGAATTAGATTGCCATGGGTTGGTATAAAATAGTTTTGTTTATCCTCTCTATAATCTATTAAACTTCTAAAGTTAGCGAAGTGATTATTACCCACTAGAATTAAGCTTGAAAAAGTGCTTTGTACATTATAATTAGGAAAAGTAAGGCTTTGACTAATTGGCTCCTTATTTAAAAGCATTAAGGATCTATCCTTATTTTGTTTTAAACCAAGAAGCAACAAATGAAGCTAATGAATTATTAAATAGAGTTTTAACTAACCTACATATAACCATAGAAGGTAAACAAACTGGTAAACTTAGTGATGTTACAAGGGATTTTCAAATGTTTAATAATATTGAGTATTTAAAAAATAAATATCCTCAGGGAAAAATGATTCTATTTGATTCTATTAATCACTTTATTAAAAGTCCAAATATTTATCCATTCCCGGTTGGAAATCTTTAGGTCAGGGCCTACATGAAGCATATCCACAAAAAAATATTTTTTTTCCTATACCTAGTTTCTAGGAATACAAGAGGATTTTTTGGAAAGACAGTGAAACTATCCAAATTAAAGGTCTATTCCATAGAAAACACGGTAGATCAAACATATGATTCCAAACAGCAAACCATGTATTTAACTATCAATAGGAATAAGTCCACTTTAGATAATAGTAATACTTCTCGTATTATGGGTAATACATTTATGAAAATGGAAATGAATATAGCTAGCAATGTCTATGGACTCTTTCTAACTCGAAATGCTAATATGGATTAATATATAGTTTCTCTTTATAGATATATAAAGAAGACTTACTTATAAATATGGTAGTGTAATCTAAGAAGTATCCTTAGAAAAAACACTTAAATATGAAGAGAAATAATCTTCTTCATTCAAGACATTGAGCAAATATTGGTATATTTCATGAAACATATTATTAATTATTATGCAACAAAAATTTAGCCTTCAAGAAATTGCAAATTGGCAACTTGATCAAGACAACTCTAAAGTTACACTACCATCTATTCAAAGAGGATTTGTATGGAAACCAAAACAAGTAGAAGACTTATGGGATTCTATTATGAGAGGGTATCCTATTGGATCATTCTTACTGAGTCAAAACGGTCAAAAATATGATTTAATGGATGGACAGCAAAGATCAACGTCAATATTTATTGGTTATCATAATCCTTATGCAGATAGTCATAATCATAAAACATGGAGTTTAAAAAAAATTCCTGTATTATGGATAGATCTGAAGCCTACAAATATATCTAATACATCAAAATTTTCTTTTAGATTAATTACTAGTTCACATCCTTGGGGTTACCAAGCAAAAGATAATAATCAAAAACTAAGTGTAAGTGATAGAAGGAATGCATTACAGTTATTTAGAAAAAATCCTCAGAATAATGGAGGGCACTGATAAAGTAGCCTCTTTTTAGGAAATAGCTTTTTTAAAGACAAAAAATAACGCTTATAAAGGACTTTTTAAAGTCTCTTTGTAAGCGTTATTTGTTTTCTAGCTGTACTATTGGGTGG